>JAIQFV010000010.1 GCA_020073085.1 Terriglobia bacterium
GCGATGCGGCCGGGGGCCATGGGAAGGGGCGCTCTCACATCGGCATGCAGCGAGACGGGCTTTTCATCCAGGCAGACCACGGGCTGACTGCCATCGTAGGGCTTTTCATAGGTCGCCAGCACGTCTTCCATCTTTTCGATGTACTCCGGATTGAGCTCGGCCACGCACCACATTTTTTTCCCGCCACGGTTTTAAGTCGTGGCTTTCAAGAAGAATTCGGATGGTCTCCCGGCCGGCTCGAGGAACGAGTTTGCGTTTCACCGCTTCGGCCGCGATCAGGCGGACGGTCCAGCGGGCCCGGCCGCCGGGGGGAGAGCTACAAACCATCGCAATGATCCGTTGCTTGGCCGAGGCATCCAGCAGCGGCGCCGCTCCCGGGCGCGGTTTTTCGTAGAGAGCCCGCTCCAATCCCCCCCGCTGGTAGCGATGAGCGATGACTCGGACGGCCTTGGGAGTCAGCTTCTTGATAAACTGGGCCACTTGCGGAGCCGTCGATCCCTCCGACAAGTGCAGCAGCGCCAAGGCGCGATACACCACTCGAACTGGCTGCAGACCCCCGTTCAGCACGTGGTGCAGTTCCTTTTGGTCGTGGGGCGAGACATGAATTTGCAAAGGATGTCGTGACATGCCCCGAGTATAGAATGAAACATCTTATAATACAATTGCCTTATAGAACCGTTTCAGGCGGTCAGAAACCTAGCTGATCCGGGCAACGGATTCCGTGTGTTTTTGAACATCTCTCGCTGCTTTGCAAAGACAAGGACATGGTCGTGTATTGCTGAAATGTCGGTCCGGTTTTCCCGCGTGTGAGACTTTTGCCAAAGCACGTTGGCGACAAAATTTACACGCCCAAACACTTCATCGCACAACACCTTCAGGTAATGCGCCTCGTTGTCATCAATTGTGATCCACAGCGACCCATCCGCGGATAGCAAACGGTAGATAATCTCAAGACGATCCCTCATTAAGGAGAGCCATAGAGAGTGTTCTACCCCGTCATCGTAATGAGTGAACGCACTGCCAGTATTGTATGGTGGATCAATGAAGACACACCTGATTCTGCCGGCGAAATCTTGTTCGAGCGCCTTGAGAGCAAGAAGGTTGTCCCCGAAGATGAGTCGATTGTCGAAAACATCGTGGCCGGAGACACGGTGTGAAGCGTGGTACGATTTCTGGCGCTCCTCCAGCAGGATGCGCGGCTCCAGCTTGGGCCGGTTCTCCTTCCCGATCCAAGTGAGCTCCAACTTCACCTTATGATTCAGGCTCACGAAAGTCTCTTGCTTCCTACCCTGCCTCGGTACCTGCAGCGTCAAAGGCTTCGACGGCGGCCTTGAGTTCACCTAATGAGGCCCATGCCAGTGCCCCGCTCGGGACGACTTTTTGTGGATCAATGAGACAATCGAGCACGCTAGCAATTTTCCGGAAGGCCTCCTCATCCGACTTGAGTCTTGCCAATGCCGAGTAGGGCTTATTACCGCCGACGCTCTCACCAAGAAAGGCCTCTTCAAAGTTTGGGATAGAGGCCACCAACCGAACCCTGCCTGCCCGACGCCCCTCTTCAGTAGCGGAGAGAAGTTTTTCATTCTCGGACCAAGCGGAATTAGCACGTTCCTTTTTTGACTTCTTCCCTTGGACCTTCTCCCTGTCAGCATCGTGCAGGATGCCATAGCCCTTATCAAATTGGTCCAGAATTTTACAAAGAGCAGAAAGACAAGCCTTCCCTCGCGCCCTGACCACGTGAATGTCTTTGTATGTTGTCCCGTCTTGGGCAATAACATGTCTAAACGCTGTGTATTCCGTGTCGCCTTCGACGAGCACAGTCTTTCCACCAAAGAAGAATTCAGCGACATATGGATCGCAAAGGTTCAATAGTTTCAACTCAATTCGATCGTCCTCATCAAGCTTCGCCTTCTTCGGCCTGTAGATCGTGGTTCCTTGAACGGTACCGTTCGACAGAAGTTCGACCCGAACGATAGACGTGTTATCACGGGAGAGATCAATAAATACTGGCGAATGAGTTGTTATCATTACCTGCCAGTTCTTCGTTTTTGGGAGGTCGTATAGAACCCTACATGCTTCTCGGATAGCGTCTGGATGAAGACAAATCTCTGGTTCATCCATAAGAAGAAGATGTGGCCGATCTGTACCAGAGCCAGTTCTTCCATCTGCACGTTCTGAAAGAATGCGCAGTGCGGCCCAGATTAGCGTTCTACAGGTGCCGCTACCCTGACGCTCCAAAGTCGTATAGAACCCACCTACCGGGCCCATCTTAAGGAGTGGATCAGGCTTGTATATATTTAGGGCCTTATCGATGTCATCTTCAGGTCTTGCATCAAAGAGGACCGAATACCCCTTAAACACTTGGCCTATCATTTCTGCTAGGCTTTGTTGCACATCAGCAACTGCCTTGGTGGCCTCGTCAGCAATTGCTAAACGTAATTGTTTTATTGAATCCAGAAGCTGCTCATAATCCGTTGGCCCCGTTTCCCCATTCTCATCCGCCTTTTTCTTGCTTAACTCCTTGACTCGCTCTTTGATCGCCTTACTTAGCAGATCAACTACTTCTGTCGCCTGTTCTTCGGGCTTCCGAAATGCGCTCACATAGTGAGCCTGAGGGCGATAAGCCTGAGCGACGTTTGGCGCACCCCAAGGACCTTCGCTTGTGTGCCAATTGTTTTCAGCCACATCCCATCCAACTTTTTTTGGCGTACCCGCCTTGTTCCAAGTCCACATTTCTCGGACGAACATCTCGTTACTCCCAGGGTCCGTTCTCACCCACCTTGCACCCGGTGCAGTCTTTTCGAATACAACCGTCTCGAGCTCAATCGTGGGTGGACTGTTGGCCTCGATCTTGCCGTTAGGAAAGTCGTCTGTAGTCAGCTCGCCCTTCTCTGAGCCATGCTCCATCACGACCTCGTAGGCTCGGAGAATCGACGTCTTCCCAGCATTGTTCGGTCCGACGAGGACCACAATGTCGTCCAGTTCGATCTCAACTGGAGAAGGCCCAATGCAACGAAAGTTCCTGACCTTCAGTTTGTTTAGCCGAGGCCTTGGAATTTGCACGGCCTGCGCATTTGCGGGTTTCTGGTCGTCCTGACTCTTCTTTCTCACCATTTGAGTTTCCCTAATTGGATCGGTCCCCACCGGCCCGACGGTATCAACTGACAACTAAGCCAATAAAGCGTATTCAATACCTGATTCAGAAAATGAAACCCCCACCTAGCCCTTATTTGGAAAAACCTGTTTACATTTACTCGTGGATTATGCTATAAAGATGTCGCTCATTCACCACGTGTGAAAAGAGCTTTCGAGGCCGTTCCGCAAGGGGCGGCCTCAGCCGTTTTGACCCGATTTGTACTTCTCCCAATCCCGAGCAAACTCCTTTTTTTTATGTTCCTTCAACAGGAACGCTGTCTTGAGGAGATAGTAATCGTTTCTTCTCCACAGAATCACGGCATAATCCTCCTCGTCAAGCCAAAGCACGTAGGATCTTTCACGGTTCCGAGGCGCTTGTTCGAAGACTCGGATTCTTGGTTCGTTTTCACTATTTTGGATTACCCAACTGATCCAGCGGACTCGGCGACAGCGCTGAAGATCAATATGCCGGTCATCCTCAATCTTCCCCTCTTGCATCATGTGCCAGAAAGCGAAATGTTTGCCAAAAGTCATGGGTCGAAATTGACATCTCACCGGGAGTCCCCGAAATCTCAGATTTCCAAATGCAACGGTGTCCAGGTAAGTGCGGTACAACTCCTCAAGACACACCCGCCACTTCTCAGTGAAATCCTCCCCGGCGAAATCTTCCACCTCGATGAATGGTGGCAGGTCGCTCAACCAATCACCTCGTCCGGCTGCCACCTGAAAATGTTCGCCTTCGATTCAGTGAGGAGCGTGGAGCGTGTGAGCGAATAGCCGGAGCGCTTACGCATCCGCTGAACCAAGGCCAGCTTCGCACTGTTTCCTTTCAGCTCACGGACAGCATAGCCGACAATCCCGGACAAGAAATCACAAAGCTGGACTTGTTCCACTTCGTGAGAAGCAACAATCTGGACGCGTTCGATAATTTCAAGATCGAAGTCATACACGTTGTGACAGAGCACTTCGTGCAGCTTTTCAACTTTCTGACCACCCCGAGTATCCTTCTGGTCCAGATAAATTCTATATCGCCCTTCGGGACTGAACAGAACCTGGAGGAGTACAAAATACATCTTGTAGTACCAAGTGTCGTGATCTTGTCCGAACGCTTCGTGTCGAAGTCTCGTCTTATCTGCCACGAGTGCTCGAAAGTGCAAGTCAGGGTTTTCAAAGAAATAGTCCAAAACCTCTTGGTAATAGTTCTCTTTCCCTTTTGAAACTTTCCCCCATTTTAACTCGAAGGTTGGACTCAGGTTATGTCGCATCTTGATTTCGTGAAGCCGCGTCGCGATCTCGCGGGTCTTCACTTGGGGAGACCACACGGCCCCCAGGATCATAATCGGTTGCCGGTCATGTTCCAGGTGACAACTCTCATCACAGTAGATGTTGAATATTTGGCTCATATTCGAGCGTCCATCAAGTGCTTCTTCACTTCGTCTTGGCTCCAGACTCCAACGACTCTCCCCGTATTTACTCTTTTCTTTATCTCATTTTGCACCTGGGGATCAATTTCCCCAATCGCAGAGGTCATTCCTCAATCTACACTTCGTCCTCAGATGGAGAAGGATTCAACGCTCGCAATTCCAGCCCTTCAATCTCTTGCAGCGTCTTCCCAGCGATGCCTTGTAGATCGCCGTACATTCCTACGGCCGCCTGCATGACGCGGTCAATCTGCTCCTCCCGCTTGGCCCATTGCTTGGTGATCGCTTTCTTCTCCTTCTGCAAATCCTCGTGCATGGAAGAAAAGGCTTCCACAATAGCTTGGACCCGCTGCCGGAACCGCGGACCGGTCAGGTATTGGTAGACCATTTCCATCTTGGTCTGCTGGCCCTCGGTAGCCTGACGAGCCGTGGCTATCTCGATGAGCGACTGGCGAAGCGCTACCGCGATCGGGATGGCGTATTTGAAGTGGGTCACCCAGATGCCATCGACCTGATCAAATGTCTCGACTCCCTTCGGGAGCGCTTGGGTGGCAATCACGGCAAGTTCTGCCTTGGCCGCGTGCTGGTCGTCGCGGAGCTTCGAGAGCCAACCGTCACTCCAATTCTTGGTTCGTTTGGATTCCCACAGAATCATCCCACAGACCTGGCCGAAGGGACCGATAACGCGCTGCAACACATCGCCCCCGTGTTCACCTTTGGGAACCCGCTCGATCGTGTCCTGAGGAAATTTTTCGGTTAACAGCGCTTCGAGTTCAATTTCTTGAACGTCGCCCTGGGTTTGCTGCGATCCCTGCTCGGCCTTGCGCTTCAACTCCTCAATCTGTTTTTGCATGGAGGAGATGGTTTCCTCTTTCTCCATGACTTTGAGTTTCAACTCATCTTCTGCTTCCTTTTTCGCCTGCTCCCGCGTCGCGGCAAGCCCTGCACGCACGCGCTTCTCAATCGTCAGCTCCACCTCGCGCTTGGCATCGTCCAGTTCGCGCTGCTTCCGGAGAAGGTCAGCCTGGGCTTTTTGCGCCTCGGCCAGTTTCACGTCTCTCTGCCTGAGGACCTCCTCGAGGTCCGCTAATTGCCTTGTCTTTTGTTCCAGATCAGTCGCCGAAGCGAGCTTCGCTTTGCGGGCTTCCTCAGCCGCAATCTTGACGCGCTCCTGGCGCATCTTCTCAGCCACTTGCTGGTCGATTACTTCCTTTTCTTTCGACAGAGCCTCTTCACGCGTTCGGATCGACACTTCGCGCTTGGCGATGTCCGCATCTTTCTGAGCGAGGCGTTGCTCAAAATCCCGGCGGGTCGCCTCGACGAGCGGCGCCGCGAGCGATTCGGTCAGCTTGATCTCGGTCTTACAATTGGGACAAATGATTGTGGGTTCAGTCATAAGGCACTCTCAGGAATAAATTCCAAAATGCAAAATCCAAACAAAAGCTAAATCCAAGGCCCACAGCCCAATCAAGTCTCAGAATCCACAGGGAAATTGGACTGCCCCGATTTTCCTATGGATTTACGGCCGCTTCCACACTTTTTCAATCTTGATCCTCCTTGCAATCACCTCGGGGGACACCTCAAATTTCCTGTAGATTTTTGAAGCCACATATTCGATGACCAAGTCATCGGAGATGTCCGGGTATTGGTCGTAGGTTCTCTTGATATCAGCCCTGCAAGATCCGATTTCCAAAATCAGGGATTCTGGAGGGACAAGCAGCCTTCCTGCAAACTCGTGCGAATGGTATTCCAAAAACCCATACTCGCGATCGGGAATCGATTTCATAATGTTCTTCCACTCATCGATGGAGCCAGGCCGAAATTTATTAACAATGTCCTTATGAAGAACGAGATGGCCCACTTCGTGAGCCAAGGAAAATCTCAGTGGAAAAAGGTTCCGTGGGTTCAAGTATTGGCCCTCATCCACAACAATTGAGGAACAGTCGGCAGTGAGATAGGCATTGGTGTTGCATTTGAGGTATAGGTCGCTCACGGGTCGGATGCCCAATTTCAGCTCAAACTCAATGATGTCTTCAATATCCACGGGAATGCCAGCAGCGGCATACCGCTTTCTGAATTGGTCAGCCTTCTTTTGAATTTCGTATGAATTGAAGAAGGGGGCTTTGAAGAATTTAAGAGTCTTCAATGGCTTTGCCTATTTCTTGAGCAATCGAATCAGTTCGTTCAGTTCCGCTTCCGTAGGCCTTTTTGCACGAAAGGTTCGGAAAAAAACCGGCAATGCATCAACAATTTCCTTATCAGACATCAGGTCATCAGGAACTTTGCCCCGCTCGATAGAGGCGAGATCGAAAAACCGAAACCATTCGCCCCCCCCCTTCTTGACTCCCAGTTGCTTAGCCCAGGCTTCCAACAACTTGCGGTCGCTGGGCGGCGCCAACTCTCCACGCTCCACCTTGCTCCAGTTGCTGGGGTCATGTCCATATTTGAGACAGAACTCACGGAGCTTCATCCTTTTCCGGGCGCGAAGCCCTCGCACAAATTCTCCGAATTTCATCGTCGTCTCCTCGCAAGCATCCCACGCTCTTCCCCTCAAATGATGCACTTTCGTTCGCCGTCGCCATTGTGGTATAAGATATACCACAAGCCGCAGTTGAAATCAACACCCAATGTGGGATCTGTGAATAGGAAATAGGGACTATTCTTCAACCACGCCCTCCAGATTCGCTCTGCCGTGCGTTTATGTCCGGCACGGTAATGTTGTATTTGGGATCAAGCCGCCCCCCTTTGACTAACATGCGCTTCCCCTTGCCGAAATCGACACCCGACAGGTCGAGCCTCTTGACCCAGGGATGTCGACAGCCTTCGGCAAGCACCATGAACAAGCGTTTGACCTTCACCGAGGTACAGTGTGTGACCAGAGACTCGACGACGCGGGGACGTAACGTCGTTAGCCCTTCCATGAGAAGCCTGGCTTCTTCATACGATTGTGCCCTGGGGACCAAGTACAGGACTTCCATGATCGCTCGCTCGCGCGTGGAAAGCTTGAATGAATAGAACCCCGTCTCTCCTTTCGTCAGGCCTTGATTTGGGTCCCCAGCAAACAGGTTTGTGGCTGTGTACCTGACCTTGACATCCCACTGGTATTGCTTGAACCACGTGGGAAGCCTGACGCCGGGAGGTCCGAACCAGGAAACGACGGCATCTTTCCCTAGGGGCAAGTAATGGGCAAGTCCAAGCATTTGCAGTGCCGTTTTCCCTCCTGCGTGAATGGGGAGCCCCATCTGCTCTTGAATGGCATAAAGGGCGCCTGTCCAATCGACCTTATCGCCCAACCGGGCATAGGCCCCCTGACCGATCCGGCGCAGCCACGAATTCTTCTCGTATTCGTGAACCAGTTGCTGGTAGACGCCCTGCTTTTCCAGCCAGGGCGACACTGCGACCGCGCCCGACGGCCATTTTCTGAGAAGCCGGTTTATTTTGCTTCCTTTTTCACTAGTCATACTTGTTAAAATAGCATAATCGTAAACCAATTACAATCACACAGTTTATTAAATATCTAATTTAACAAGTTTAGCTTGTTATAACAGAGATAAAATAAACCATAAACCATTTTCCGGCTAGGGATTACTAATCAAAGGGCTCATGCCAATCTCCATCGGATAGAAAACAATTTCGTTTGGAGAATTCGCTGCTTGAGCTTGCCTTCGATTTGAGCAATAAGCTGCTCGCGGTGGCGATCGATGTCATCCTGTGCGTCAAAGAGGGCGCGGCGCTTGGCGTTTCGTTCGGACTCCAGAGCCTTGACCTGTTTCTGCCCGGCCAGTTTTTCCTCTAACGAAAGGCTGGCGCTGGCCGCTCGTCGTGCTTCCTTGATCTGGCGGTCCAACTCCTTGATCTCTCTTTCAAGCCCCATCTTCAAATCATCGGCCCACCCATCGAGCTTCTCAGCTTCCACCTCAAAAAATGCCGCGTTGCGCCGGGAGATCACCTGCTGGATATCCTCCTGACGACGCCGGAGTAACTTTTCCAACTCGGGAGCCTCACTTCCATTTGGTAGTTCTTTGACCACATGCGCCGGGAGTGCGAACAATCGGCGCGCAGCTTCCTCTTCCAGGGCCTGTCCACTTTCCGTTGCGGCTGCAAACAAGAGGTAATCCTCTGCCTGGTCGAGTGAGTCAACTGTTAAAAGAGAAACGCATAGAGCTCCTGTTTCGCCCACCAAGGGCTCAAAAGCAGTCACTCTGCCCTCATAGTCGCTGTAATTGAAATGGATTTCCACGGGAGGCAAGGAGCGATCCTTGGCACGCTTTAGCACCTGCAAGGCGAGTGGATGGTTGAGGCGGTAAAGATGGGCTTCACCAGACCGGCGAGGAAGTTCATAAAGGCCAAGAGAAAAGTCACCGTTAAACGGAGAAGAGTTCAGGCGAAATGCAGAGTCGTTAAGGAATTCAGCGTGTTCTCCAAGTTCGTGGCGAGTAAGCTCCATCAGCATTTGTTCAAACCGGTTGAGATACAGTCGGGAGCTTTCGTCACTGACCCGCAGTTTCTCCCGCACCTCGTCATCAAAGTTTTCCAACAGTTGCTGGCGGGTGTTCGTCATTGCCTCGTCAATTTGAGCGCTGAGCTCATGCTGGAGCTGGTCGAAGGAAGCGTTGATCTCCTCAGCCGTGCGGCAACGTTGATAGATTTCGACAATACGCCTTTCAAAATCAACACCGGATTCGATGGCTCCCAGCACCTCATCACTGGCGCCAAACACCCCTTCAAAAAGCTGAAACTTTTCGGAGAGAAGCTGAAATACACGTTGGTCAGCCTCGTTTTTTTGGTTCAGGAAGTTGACGACGACCACGTCGTGTAGCTGACCATATCGGTGGCATCGCCCGATGCGTTGTTCAACACGCTGAGGATTCCAGGGCAGGTCATAATTGACCACCAAAGAGCAGAATTGGAGATTTATCCCCTCGGCTCCCGCTTCTGTGGCAATCATGATTTGCCCCTTTTCCCGAAAGTAATCCACAATCGCCGATCGCAAGTCTGCGGTCCGGGAGCCTGTGACACGGTCTGTCCCGGCATGTTCTTGAAGCCAATCAGCGTAAATCTCGCGAGACCCCAGGTCACTATTCGACCCATTAAAAAGAACTATTCCCTCGTGGTATGGGCTCTCGGCAAGGACGCGCACCAAATAGTCCTGCGTGCGACGCGATTCCGTGAAAACAATGGCCTTCCGCGGGCCCCCCAGTCGCTCCGCTTCGATGAAGGCCCTCTCCAATGCGGTGAGTAAAGCCCGCCCTTTTGCATTTTGTTTGATGGATACTGCGAGTTCGCGGAAACTTTCAAGATCGGCGATTTCATGCTCGATTGCTGTGCGGTCTTCCGCAGATAGAGGTTCAACCGGACCGTTTTCGGACCATTCATCAGCCGTCTCATCCAGGGCCTCGTAGTCAGTCACCATGTCCTCTTCCAAAGACTGCGGCGGCTCCTGATTTTTGATCCGCTCCTTGAGTCTCCGGCTCATAGAATCCAACGCCCCTGCGATGGCAAAGGTTGATGAAGCCAGGAGCTTTCTCAGCACCAGGGTGATGAGTGACCGCTGGCTTGCTGGTAGGGCCTGCAAATTGTCCCGTCGAAGATATTCCGAAACAAGGTTGTAGAGTTTGTGTTCCCCTTCCTCCGGCGTGAAGGGCTGCACGATGGGCAGTCTCTTCGTGTATCTGACATAAGGGAGGACTTGCCTTCGAAGTGTGCGCTGGCAGATCGGTTTGAGCCGCGCCTTCAGACTGTTGAAAACCGTTCGGTCATTGAGGTAAGTGAACTGCTCACGAAAACTCTTGAGATCGCCAAAGATGAAGTCGTCGACAAAGCTGACCAGACCGAAAAGCTCGACAAGAGAGTTCTGCAATGGGGTTGCAGTCAACAAGAGTTTCGGCGCGGCTCGAAGCGCCTGCTTAAGAGTATTGGCAATTACGTTGGATGGCTTGTAAACATTTCGCAGCCTGTGGGCTTCATCGATCACAACGAGATCCCAAGGCATTGCAGCGATATCTGTCGCCTTGTTCCGTGCAAAATGATAGGAGCAGATGATGATCTCGTCCGCGTCAAATGGTCGAAGGTTACCCAGCTTGATCTTCTCGTTGTAAGATTTGGTTTCCAGGATTTGACATGGGAGAAAAAACTTTTCCTGGAGCTCTTGATACCATTGCTTTCGAAGGTTGGAAGGGGTTATGACGAGTACGCAGCGCCTTCGTTCAGCCCAGTTCTGGGAAAGGACCAGCCCGGCTTCAATGGTTTTTCCAAGACCGACCTCGTCCGCAAGAATGGCGCCTTTGGAAAGGGGCGATCGGAAGGCAAAAAGTGCCGCCTCGATCTGATGAGGATTCAAGTCAACCTGCGCATCCACCAAAGCGCCGGTGAGTTTTTCGACACTGTCCGAGGGACAGCGCTTGGTGAGCTCATAGGCAAAGAACTTGGCGTGGTAGTCGGTCAAGCTCATGGGGTTCATTGAGTGTTTGATGGGTATGGGCCGACAAGGGGAATGGTACCGGGCCGTGCAGAAGAGATAGGCGTTTGCCGGCCGATGTTGCGAAGGGAGCATAGCACAGGAGGTTTGAAGGCTCAACCGTTGTTCCAGTTGGGGTAATGAGTGAAGGGGCGGGAGGAGCGATACTTGGGAAAGGGGCCGGAGGTTAAAATCCAAATTCCAAACCGCCAAATTCCAAATAAAACCCAAATTCCAAGGAAAAGACGAGGAGCAAGGCCGGTAGCCTCGATTTATCGAATCCTGATTCTCAAGCAGGATTAAAACCCAGAGCCCCATACTTGAAGCAAATTCCAAAATCCAAACCGCCAAAATCCAAACAAAACCCAAATTCCAAAATCCAATCAAAGGCCAAACGGGGCGATCATCGGTGGCGTCTTTGGAGTGCGCAAGCTTGCTTGCGCTTTGATTGGGAGCAGTCAGCCCGCCCCGGGAAAAGCGGGAGCAAGCTCCCGCAGTCCAAAGGGGCAAATTCCAAATTCCAAACCGCCAAAATCCAAACAAAACCCAAATTCCAAAATCCAATCAAAGGCCAAACGGGGCGATCATCGGTGACGTCTTTGGAGTGCGCAAGCTTGCTTGCGCTTTGATTGGGAGCAGTCAGCCTGCCCCGGGAAAAGCGGGAGCAAGCTCCCGCAGTCCAAAGGGGTAAAGTCCAAATTCCAAACCGCCAAATTCCAAACAAAACCCAAATTCCAAAATCCAAGGAAAAGACGAGGAGCAAGGCTGGAAGCCTCGATTCATCGAACCCTGATTCTCAAGCGGGACCAACCCCAGCGCCCGTTAACGGGACGGGGCGAATGAATCAACCCCGATGAATCGGGGTAGCGGCTTCGGGGGGATCGCTACCCGCCGGTGAACCGGCGGGCTGTACGAAGGCATGTCCGCTGAAGCGGACTCGAGAACGGTCAGCCCTCGGAAGAGAAGTAATGCGGGTCAGGCTAGAATGGCGCTTGGATAAGAACCTTGATATGCCAATCGAATTGATTCCTGGAAAAGAAGAATATGATAACGCTAGTCGCCGCGTCCAGTCGTTGAGGTCCGGGTTCCTCTGAGCTTGCCCTCACGAGGTCAAATAAAACCCTAAATTGAAGGAACCCTTTCAGGGTAATCCGTGAATCAAATAAAAATTTTGAACCCAGGGTCGCCCAAGGGGCAACCCTGGGCTATTGAAGGCTTCCCCTTCGGGGAAGAGGAAAAGCTCTTCCAAACGGCGATTCCCGGGATGTGTGAGGAACTGTCTGGAGGCCGTATCCCATTCCAAAATCCAAACCCCAAAAACCAAACAAAGGCCGAATCCTAATCCGCCCCGGCCAAGCATTATGACCGAGGCCTGATGGCTGACAGCTGATCGCTGAAAGTCTGACCTGATTCTGTTGCACATTCTACATTCTTACTTTTTCCCTTCCTCCGGAGCGCGGTATTCACGGGGCGATTCTCTGAGGACCCGGGATCCCGTGGTCAGGGGAATGGCTGCCCGGCGGAGGGTGAGTGCGCGTTGGCGAAGGTCATCGAGCATCCGCAGCTTTTCCACTTCGGGGAGCGAGGCAAGCTTCCGGCGTAAGGCACGCTTGCTCTCCAAAATTCGTTTCATGTCATCACTCATGGGAGGAGCTAGGGAAAAGCAAAATCCAAATTCCAATCCGCCTGCGGCAGACAAATTCCAAATAAGTTCCAAATTCCAAATTTCAAGCGGAAACAGATAACATTTACATCAAGGTCGGGTGACGCACATATTTTGCTCTCTGGAATTTCTGGGGCAGTCCTTGAGAGCCCGCGTCACATCAGCATGGGCGCTCATGCGTGGACGTCGGCCAGCGGATGAAATCTCGGTACCCGAATTCGCTTCTCACGCTTGCGGGCTTGGGCAATGTCGTAAGAGGCTTGCATTCGCATCAGCGTGTCCATCTTCACGCCAAAGGCTTTCTCAATGCGGAGCGCCATGTCACCCGAAAGGTTAGCCCTACCGTTAAGCAGGCTGGACAGCGCGGGCCGGGACACCTGAAGCGCGGCGGCAGCTGCCGTTACCGATAGCCCGGCGGGCTCGATAATCTCAGTCCGAATGAAATCTCCGGGATGGGGCGGGTTCTTCATAGGCATGTCGCTGCCTCCTTTCATCTTAGTGGTAGTCTTCCAAGTTAAGGTCACAGATTTCGCCCTCTGCGATGTCGACACGGAACGGCAAACGGCGGTTGCGAGTGACGGTGAGGCTCCATGCAGCCCTGCGGTCGCCGGTCAGTGTGTGTACTTTCCACGCCGGGAGCGACCGCAATTCCTCGGGGCCCTGCATATCATCAAGAAATACCAGCATCTTGCGGAGCTTGTCCACCATGTCGGGCGGAACACCTTTCGCGTTGTCTTCCGCGTAGAGTCTCTTCAGGCCCTTATGGGCAAAGTTCCGTATTTTCACGTCACAGACTGTAGCCCGTTACGTAACACTTGTCAAGTGAGGCTTTCGTTAGAAGCACAATCCAAATTCCAAGGAAACGACGAGGCGGATGGCTGGAAGCCTCGATTCATCGAATCCTGATTCTCGGGGAGGATTAAATCCCAGCGCCCCGTTAACGGGACGCTGCAGCAGAATCAACCCCGATGAATCGGGGTAGCTGCTCTCGAGATATCCGTCCCCGCCGGTGAACCGGCGGGCTGTACAAAGGCAAGTCCGCTGAAGCGGATTTGAAATCGGTGGGTGGCGCACACATCATAAAAAGCAAATTCCAATCCGCCGAGGCGGACAAATTCCAAATAAATTCCACACCCCAAACCCCAGAATCCAGGCAAAAACCTGATCCCAATCCCACCGCACCGGATTTGGGGATTTGTTCTATGCCCGAGACCCCCGTTGTCCATTCTCAACTGAGGCAAGACAGCCCGTTCTTGTTTGGAATTTGGTCTTTGGAATTTATTTGGATTTTGGAATTTGGAATTTGGATTTTCCTTACCGGGGGGTCCGGTGAATCACCCCGGAGTCGACGGTGGCGCCGGTGCGCGAGATGGTCTGAAACGTCATCTCCTCGCCGGCGATTTCGATCAGCATGAAGGAGCGGTCGGTATCAAATCCCTTGTCGGTAATCGCGGAACGCGCGAGGTCGCGGGGACGCAACTCTCCGGAAGCCCCTTCCGTGAAATAATAGATTCCATGCTGGGGATGGACCCGCTCGTAAATGTGGTCGTGTCCCGAGAGCACGACGTCCACGCCATACTTGATGAACAGCGGCTCCAGCACTTGCCGCAGATCGAGGGCCGGACCATGATATTTCGCCGACGAATAGAGGGGATGATGAAAGTAGCAGATCTTCCAGTCACCCTTGCCGGCATCTTTCAGCTGCGCCTCCAGCCACGCGGTCTGTTTCGGGTCCATGTAATTGCTGTTCAAAACAAAGAAGCGCACGTTGCCCTTTTTGTAAGTGTAATAGCTCTCCCCGTTCATGTTGAAGGGTTTGTAGAAGCGTTCATTGGTATTGTCGTGGTTTCCCAGCGACGCGTAGAACTTGACGCCGGCATCAATGAGCGGCTGGTAGGGCACCGCAAACTTCCGGTCAAAATCGGCCGGTTTGCTGCCACCGTAAATATTGTCGCCCAGCATGGTCACAAACTCGAAGGGGAACGATTCACGCGCCTTGAGCATTTGTTGGGCGATCTCATACTGAGGCGGCTTGCCCGTTCCCATGTCTCCAATGGCGGCAAAGCGGACCGAATCGGGCTTGAGCGGAAACTTGAACTCGTCCGCTCCCAGGCCCGACAGAAGAACGGTAAGGAGGATGAAAAAAAGAAAGAGGCGGCGTCGCATGAATTATTCCAGTATGTTTAGAATCTACGGAAGCGCTTCGTGAAGCAGGTCAACCACCAGATTTGCTCTCGTGTCGACCAGGACTAAATCGCGGCCCACGATGCGGTAGGCCAGTTCGTCCGGCAGGGCTGGAAGCTTCTGCAAAAGAGTAGGGGGGAAGGTCGTTTCGGCGATTGCATCCGGGTAGATTCCGTTCACCTGCAGGCGGACTCCCTTGACCCTGTCTCTCTGTCGGAGGGTAGCGCGTGCAGTGGCGTTTTCAGGGTCCTGCCAAACGCTGCGGATCACATGCCGAAATGCTTCGCGGCTGGCATGGACGAAGATGTCGCCAGGCCGGGCGTGGGGCCGCGCCTCACGGATTTTTCTCGCCATCGCTTGTTGGTGCGCGGCAATCATTTCCGGCAGTTCCTCCTTGTTCTTCAGGGCCGGAAGCTGCTTTTCGACCGCCTTGTGGAGTTTGAGATACTCCTCCACGCGGACTGTGAACTGCTTGAAGCCCGCCGCGTCGTCTGTTTGTTCTTTGTTTAGGGTAGCCACCTGGCCCGCAAGCACCCCGGCGGCAGCAAGGGAGAGTGCTGCCAGCAGGGCAACCTCCCGGTACGAAACCCGATTCTTCGCTCTCATTCGACTCTTCCCCGCGGCAGGATCACCGCTCATGCCTACGATTCACTCTTGGCTTCCTTGGTTTCTTTGGCTTCTTTAGCTTCTTTGCCTTCTTTGACGCCCTGGGAATCTTGTGCTTCCTGGGCTTCCTGGACCGCTTCCTTGACGGCTTCCTTCACTGCCTTCTTGACCACCTTCTTCATGGTGTCCTTGACGGCCTTATCGTTCAGCACGTCGTCACCGGCCTTGGCCACCGCTTTTCTCACGGCGATCTTCACGGTGGCTGCCAGAGGATCCAATTCCTTCGTGAAGACTTGAACCGCCTTCTCTGCATCCGCTTCTGAGACCGCCGGGCGCGTCTCCACGGGAGCTTCCGCCTCTTTGGGTGGGGCCGTCTCCAGGGGCGGGGCCGTTTCTTTCTTAGCGGTCGTCGCGGTCCAGTCCGATTCAAAAGTGTCGATCAGTTGTTTCACAACCCGGGCATCGCGGACAATGAGACCGACTTCGCGGCGCGCGTCCAGTTCCAAGGTGCGAAGGCTTTGGCTGCCGACGAAGGCCTGGCGCCGGTCGCGGATAATCGTGCGTGTATGCAGCCGTGGGGCGCCGAGTTTCCGCACATCCAACGGGACGCGCCCGGCCACCGAGCCGATGACCTTGACCTCGACACCCGCTTTCACCCGCTCCTGCAAGGCGCGAAGCATCTCCTTGTCCGAGATCCGGGGGTCGTAGACCAACAATTGTTTCTTTGCCCGTCTCAGAAACGTGGCCAGTACCTTCCGGGAGTTCTCCGGGCTGACGACAAACGTCTCTTCTCCCGGCATGAACTTTGTCCGGGTGCAGTCGGCCTGGAACAGTTTTGCCGCTTCGCGGACCCAGTCGGCATGGGTAGTGACGATGCCGAAGCCACGGCTGTGGTCGATATCCAGATGCGTGAAATTGAATGACAGGACGCACAAGACACGGCGATCGATCAAGATGTACTTGCCGTGATAACGGATCAGGTCGTCGGAGGTGCGGGCCACAATGATGCCGGCGGCGAGGCAGCGCAGTTCCAGCTTGCGCAGGCCCTGTTCGCCGCCGCGGTTGGCAAATGCGATCAAGGCGGTCACCTTGACGCCCCTCTCCGCGGCCGCCTTCAGCGCCATCTCCACGTCTCGGCGATCGAAGCGGAAGATGGCAATCTCCACGCTCCGCTTCGCGCTCTTGATGGCAGAAAGCAGCGGCCCCACCCCGTCAGCGGGCTCGATGATCAGTTTCATGCTCGAATCTCTCCGGCTTTAGCCTTTCGTCCCATCCATGTTGAGTTGCACAAGGTTTGGTAGCCGTGATCCCGTTTTTTGGGATCGCGGGTTCTTTCCCGGCCGTTCGCAAAAGCCCGTGATCCGCGGAAAAGCATGCGGATCACGGCTACCAAAGCGTTCCATTCGAGAGATGGGGTCATCCGCCACCATTTTCTATCAATAGATGCTTCAAACGGCCGTTTCGGCGAGCCGCCTGCCGCTTTCTTGATGATCACAGGGCTCGAAGGTCCGCAATTCGCTTGCGCACGGCCTCGGTGTACACCGTGACGTCTTCCGGCCCATAGCCTCCGGCGCGGAAGCAGTCGCGGACCTGTTCTTCAGAAAGCATCGCCAGCCTCTCCCCCAGCCATTTCGCGTCGGCGCGCGGGATGTGTTGGGTGACCTTTTCCATATCGGATTTGGCGTGCAGCACAAAATCAACGAAGTCGGGCCCGGCATTCCCGATAAATTTCGAGTTTGCATATTCTTTAGCATCGCTCTTGGATCGCGAGAGCCGATTGCCCGTATTTCCTAACGTGGCCCCCACGTCGCTCACCACGTACCTGCGTTCCCCGTCCACCTCGTAGATCGAGTTGTTTACTCGTTTTAAGTCCCAGTTGTTCAACAAAGACATCATTATTCGCAGGCCGTTCAATTCCTGCTTGTTGAGGAAAGGATTGTCGAACCAGCCCCAATCGCCGAGCTTCTTCACCCCTTTCGGCTTGCGTTCCAGGCGCGCTTTGTGGACCGTGCCGTCGGCAGAAACAAAATTACTTCCACGGCCCAGCTTCGGCATTCCCGCCACTTTAATTTCCGCCAGGTAATAGTCCTCATCCACGAAATAGCCGGCGGCCCACAATAAGCGCGTCGCCGCGGTTTCCGACTGGGGTTCCTGGCCCAGCTTCACCTTCCACTGGACACCCTGCTCGTCTTTGATATCGAACTTCGGACTGGTTCCTTGCTTGTCTTCCTTGACGAAGGTGTATTTGCCGTTCGGGTCCGGCGCGTGCTCTTTCCCGCCGACACCGTAGAGCAGGTTCAAGGAAGCGACGTCGCCCGGATCACGCCAGATCAATTCCGGCAGGTTGGCGGGATTCCCCTTCTGTTTGTTTTTATCTTTCTTCGGCGCAGCGAATGATGCCGAAACCGCCAACAACATCAGCATCATTATGAAGTACCGCCTGGCTTTTGTTCGTCGCATGGTTTGTGCCTCTTCCCTATTGAAAAAAACTATTAACCGGCTACCGGGTAATTTGTGGTTTGCTGAGCGCCTCGGGAGTCTGGATCTTGTATAATTCTGCATACACTCCGTTTTTCGCCAAAAGGGCCTCGTGGGTGCCTTGTTCCGCCAATTCGCAATCTTTGATCACAAAGATAACGTCCGCGTGGCGGATGGTATCGAGATGATGTGCGATGACGACGGAAGTTCTCCCTTTCATCAGTTTGTCGAGGGCTTCGATGACGGACTGTTCGGAGGCCGCATCCAGGCCCACGGTCGGCTCGTCGAGAATCAGAATGGGAGTATTGCGGATGACCGCCCGGGCAATGGCAATCCGCTGGCGTTGACCGCCCGAGAGCGTGACGCCGCGCTCGCCGACCATGGTGTCGTAGCCGTCGGGCATTTCCTCGATGAATTCCCGTGCATTGGCCAGTTCGGCGGCGCGCTTGATTTCTTTGGGCGCGGCGCCGGGTTTGCCGTAAGCGATGTTTTCCCAAATCGTGGCGCGGAAGAGGAGGGTGTCCTGAAGGACGAAACTGATCTGATCGCGCAACGACTTCAGGTGATAGCGGCGAAGGTCGGTGCCATCAATTCCGACATGTCCGGAAACGGGATCGTAGAAACGCGGAATCAAGCTCACGAGGGTGGTCTTCCCGGTCCCCGAAGGGCCCACGAACGCCGCGACCTGTCCGGGTTCGATCTTGAAGCTGATGTCCCGGAGTACCTCCTTCTCCTTGTCGCCTCCATAGTTGAAGCTGACCTGGGCGAACTCAATTTGACCTTTGAACTTGGGGGCCCGGCGTGCGCCCGGCTCGTCCTTCACGCGGCTTTCAATCTCCAGGACTTCCTGGATACGCTCGTAACCAACCATCGACTTCGACACGGTGTCGGTCATTTTAGAGAGATCACGCATCGGCTTGTACATCTTCCCCAGATACAACAGGAACACAATCAGCGTCCCCGTGGTCAGCTGGTCGGCCAGTGCCAGCCGTGCCCCGTACCACAACACCAGGCACGTCCCGATGGCCACGATGACCTCCACCACCGGTGCAAGCTTGGCCTTGACGGCTCGCGCCTGGAGCCCGGCTTCCACGTTTTCCAGACTTTCAGACTCGAACCGCTTTTGTTCGTAGTCTTCCCGGGCAAATGCCTTGACCACGCGGATGGAGGTCAGCACCTCCTCCACCAGGGAGAGCAGCTCGCTTTCTTTCTTTCGAACCGCACGCGAGGCCTTCTTGATGCGCCGCGTGAAGGAATAGACCACCAGGAAGAGCACCGGCGAGACAGAGAGGGCAATGAGGGTGAAGCGCCAATTGAGATAAAACATGACCCCGATCATGCCCATCAACGTCATGACGTTGACCAGAATGCCGAGGAGGGCTGAGTTGATGAAGTCCTGGACGGCTTCGATGTCGCTGGTGACGCGGGTGATCAGGTCGCCGGTCCGCGATTCATCGTGTTCGGCCAGGGACAGCCGCTGAATGTGGTGGTACAGGGTCCGGCGCAGGTCGTGCCCCACCCATTGACTGACGCTCGTGGTCAGGTATTTCTCGAAATAGGCGCTGACGGCGCCGACGATCGCAATGAGAGCGACCGCGGCGACGGCGAAGTTCAGAACCGCATAGTGGTCCTGGCCGAACAGCCTGGTAATAATTCCGGCCAACCGGCCGGGAAGTTTGCCCGAACGCTGAATGTTATCGACGACAATTTTGATGGGCCACGGCTCGAGAATATCCGTGAGCGCTTCGCCCAGCACGGCCACCAGCGCGAGGGTCAGCGCCTTCCAGTGAGGACGAACCACATCGGTGATCCTCAGTTTTCGCGAGGACCCGGCCGCGGGAGGTTTGTCAGCCCTATCGGTCATACCATCTTATGGGGCTCAGTAGGCCGGACGCTACGGCTGTGTTTAATCGACCTGATTTCATGAGGCGGTGGTCGGTTCGAGCGCGAGAATCTAATTTCCGGAGAACCTCGCTTTGCTCCGCCATGCTACTCAGGGGCAACTTGGGCGTCTGTTCAAATAAGCACATCCCCAACGGTTCCGGACAGAATGGGATGGGGATCACCTACATCAGAGTTGTGTCAAGAGGCAACACTCCTGCCCGTGCCCAGCCAAGAGCTTTGTGTGTTACTCCCGGCTGCGAGTGAATCAATTTTTTGCTAACCGCATCCATTATAAAACAAAAGGGGTCCGGCTGCGACACTTGACACCACCGGACAGGATTGAACGGGTGGGATTGCTAATCATCTCTTTGGCCTCTCGGTTGTCAAATGTCGCCGGGCTGTCCGCTTTTGTGGCGTCGAGGAAGAGGAGGACTCCATCGAGAAAAGCAAAATCCAAAGTCCAAACCTCCAGATTCCAAATAAACTCCAAAACCCAGAATCCAAGCAAGAACCAAATTCCTATCCACCGCAACGGATTTGGGGATTTGTCCGACGGCCGAGACCCCCATTGTCCATTTATCGCTGGGGCAAAAGGGACCCCGTTTCTGTTTGGATTTTGGTCTTTGGAGTTTATTTGGAATTTGGATTGACGGATTTGGGGATTTGGACGATGGCCGAGACCCCCATTGTCCATTTATCGCTGGGGCAAAAGGGACCCCGTTTCTGTTTGGATTTTGGTCTTTGGAGTTTATTTGGAATTTGTCCGCCGCAGGCGGATTGGAATTTGAATTTTCCTTCTCGTGATGGGGGCGCTGAGGTGAGACCGATTGAAAGGCCCTTTTGCCTTGACGATGCACGAAAATAGGGACAGGCACCCAGGTGAATGCGACCTCCAGATCTTCGAGCGGGAGGTGCCAGTCCCTATTTTCTTGACGATGTAGGAGGCCAATCTTAGAATGAAGAATTGTAACTCGCCACAGAAAGCGACGGAATGCTCCTCGACAACATTCTCAAGAAGATCTTTGGCAGCCGTAACGACCGTGAATTGAAGCGGATCCGCCCGATGATGGCGGCCGTCAACGACTTCGAATCCCGGATTCAAAAGCTTACCGACGATCAACTGCGGGGTAAAACCGCGGAATTCAGGGAAAAACTGCGCCAGGGCGCCGCGCTGGACGATCTCCTCCCGGAGGCATTTGCGGTGGTCCGCGAGGTGGGCTGGCGCCAGCTCCAGATGCGCCATTTCGATGTCCAGCTCATCGGCGGCATCGCGCTCCACGAGGGAAAGATCTCGGAGATGAAGACGGGGGAAGGCAAGACGCTCGTCGCCACCCTGCCGGTCTACCTGAATGCGCTCAACGGCCGCGGCGTCCATGTCGTCACCGTGAACGATTACCTCGCCAAGCGCGACAGTGAGTGGATGGGCAAGATCTATCATTTTCTCGGCCTCTCGGTGGGCGTCATCCAGCACGATCTCAGCGATGAGGAGCGGCGGATCGCCTACTTCAGCGATGTCACCTACGGGACGAACAACGAGTTCGGGTTCGATTATCTGCGCGACAACATGAAGTTTGATATTCACGACTGCGTCCACCGCATGCTGCCGACCGAGGAACAGACCATCCACAAGAAATCCGGCAACCGCATCCTTTACAGTTACGGGATTGTCGACGAGGTGGATTCCATCCTGATCGATGAAGCCCGCACCCCGCTCATCATCAGCGGCGCCTCCGATGAATCGACCGACAAGTATTACAAGATCAACGGCATCATTCCCAAGTTGATTCCCGAAAAGCATTACCAGATCGACGAGAAGTTGAAGACGGCCACATTGAACGAAGAGGGCGTCACCGCCTGTGAACACCTGCTGGGGGTCGAAAACATGTACGACCCCTCGCACATGGACTTGATCCACCACGTCTACCAGGCCCTCAAGGCCCACACGCTGTTCAAGAAGGACGTCGATTACGTGGTGAAGGACGGAGAGAACGGACCCGAGGTGGTTATCGTGGACGAGTTCACGGGCCGCCTGATGCCGGGCCGTCGCTGGAGCGATGGGTTGCACCAGGCGGTCGAGGCCAAGGAGGCGGTCAAGGTGGAGCGCGAGAACCAGACGCTCGCCACCATCACCTTTCAAAACTACTTCCGCATGTACAAGAAGCTGGCCGGCATGACCGGCACAGCCGAGACGGAAGCCGCCGAGTTCCTGAATATTTACAACCTCGAAGTGCTGACCATTCCCACGAACAAGGTCCTCCTTCGGCACGAGTTTCCGGATGTGGTCTTCCGGACCGAGCGCGAGAAGTTCAACGCCGTGGTGGATGAGATTGCGGAGCTGCATGGCCGGGGACAACCCGTCCTGGTGGGAACCATCTCGGTGGAAAAATCGGAACGCCTTTCCTCGATGCTGAAGAAACGCGGCGTCAAGCACGTGGTGTTGAACGCCAAGTACCACGAGAAGGAAGCCGAAATCGTGGCGCAGGCCGGGCGGAAGTCGTCGGTGACCGTGGCGACCAACATGGCCGGCCGCGGGACCGACATCCTGCTGGGTGGAAATCCGGAATTCATGACCCGCGCCGAACTGCGGCGCCTGAACATCGATCCCGCGACCGCCGAGAAGGAACAGTGGGACATTGTCTATTCCCGGGTTAAGGAGACCTCCGACCGCGAGCACGACGAGGTGGTCGGCGTCGGGGGACTCCATATCCTGGGCACGGAACGCCACGAGGCGCGACGCATCGACAACCAGTTGCGCGGCCGCGCCGGACGGCAGGGCGACCCCGGCTCGTCGCGCTTCTACCTGTCGCTGGAAGACGATCTGCTCCGCATCTTTGGCGGCGAACGCATCAAGACGATCATGACAAAGTTCGGCATGGAGGAAGGCGTTCCCATCGAATCGCGCATGATTTCCAAACGCATCGAAGCTGCCCAGAAGACGGTGGAGGCGCACAACTTTGACGCCCGCAAACATCTGCTCGAGTACGACGACGTGATGAACAAGCAGCGCGAGGCGATCTATGGGATGCGCCGTCAACTGCTCGAGGGGGGAGACAAAAAGGAGTATGTCCTCTCGCTGATGGACGAACTGGTTCAATCGTTTGTCGACACGAATTGCCCCAAGGACGAACATCCCGATACGTGGAATGTGAAAGGGCTGCGGATCGAAGTCCAGCGCCAGTTCGGGGCGGACCTCAAAGCCCTTGGCGTTGAGGTGGAAAAATTAAACCACGATGAGCTCCTCGATGAACTCATCAAGAAGCTCGAGGACAAATACGCCGAGAAGGAGAAGCAGATCGGCGAGCAGGCGATGCGGTTTCACGAGCGCGTCATCATGCTCAACGTCGTGGACCAGCAGTGGAAAGACCACCTCCTCGACATGGATCACCTCAGGGAAGGGATCGGACTGCGCGGTTACGGTCAGCGCGATCCGCTGGTGGAGTACAAGCGCGAATCCTACGACATGTTCCAGGCGATGATGCAGCGGATCAGCGAGGATACGCTGCGGTACCTTTTCCTCATGCAACCGATCACCGAGGAACAGCAGCAGCGCGAGGTGGAGCGCAAGCGGCGGCGGATCGAGAAGGAACTCACCTTCAGCGGCGGTGAATCGGCTACGGAAAAGCCTAAGCCCGTCCTGCGCGGGGAAAAAATCGGCCGCAACGATCCCTGCCCGTGTGGCAGCGGGAAGAAGTACAAGAAATGCCATGGGGCCGTGGCGTGAAGAAGGTGTCGGGTGCCGGGTGTCAGGTGTCAGAAAAGAGTTGCCAGTTGCCAGTGACCAGTTATCATTCAGAAGCAATCAATTCTTCAGTTGGCCGAACCTAAAGAGGCTAGGACTTAGCCAGAATTCCAGTTTTTCCAATCATATCCAAGGTAGATCTTCTTCGGTCAACAGGATACACTTACGGCTAGGGACGAATTGCTGATCCAGAACGACTGAGAATCGACAAATTTTCCCCGGCGACTGACAGCTTTTTTCTGGCGCCTGGCCTCTGACACCTGACACCCGGCACCTGACACCTCATTTCTGTTATGGCAACTGTTTTCTAACACCTAAAACCTATGACCTAACACCTGCTTTTATGGCCCGACGCATCCTCCTCATTGAAGACGATCACGACATCGCGGAGCTGGTGAAGTACAACCTCGAGAAGAACGGTTTCGAGGTTCACCTCCAGGCTCATGGCAGTGGAATACTGCCGCTCCTGCGGAAGACTCAGCCCCATCTGATCCTGCTGGATGTGATGCTGCCCGACGCGGACGGCTTCGAGCTGTGCAAGGAGATCCGGCGGGACCCCTCAGGAAAGGACATTCCGGTTCTCTTTCTTACGGCGCGGGCCGAAGAATTTGACAAGGTGCTGGGCCTCGAACTGGGCGCGGATGATTACATTACGAAACCCTTCTCACCGCGGGAACTGGTGGCGCGGGTCCGGGCCCACCTGCGGCGCGCCGAGAAGACCCAGGAGCCGGCGGTGGTCACGCAGGGGGGCATCGCCCTGAACCGGGACCAATGCGCTGTCCGGGTCGAGGGCGAGGTGGTGGAACTGAGCGCCACCGAATTCAAGCTGCTCGAGTACCTCCTTTCGCATCCCGACCGGGTGTTCAGCCGCGACCAACTGCTCGATGCCGTTTGGGGGACGCAGGCCTTTGTCACCCCACGCACTGTCGATGTCCATATTCGAAGGCTTCGGGAAAAAATCGAACGAGACTCTGAAAACCCAGCGTATCTGAAAACCGTGAGGGGATTCGGGTATAAGTTTGAGAGCGGAGAAGCCGAAAGCTAGGACAGTTTATATTCCAAAGTCCAAGCACCACAATCCAAATAAATTCCAAAGTCCAAACGCCAAATTCCAAACGAATTCCAAAACCCAAATAAATAAAACAACCTGGAGTAGAGGAAGCATCGGAGGAAACATTCTAAAACTGTATTCTGGTTTCTGCCGGCCGAATTCTAACTTCCATCTCCATGACACTTACAACTGAGAACTGACAACTGTTCTTCCGGCAACGGGTCTCTGGCAACTGGCAACTTTTTCTGACACCTGGCACCCGACCCCTGACACCTGTCTTCCATGCGCCGCCACCTGTTTACCAAGATTCTCCTCACCTACCTGGCGATCATCCTCAGCCTCCTCGCCGTTCTGGATTTTTATCTGACCCGCTTTACGGAGCGGCGCGAGATTGACGAGATCGCGCGCAACCTGGAGCAAAAGGCGAGGCTGCTGGCGCTCGACATCACACCGTCGAGTGCGATCGGGGACATACGACAGAAGCTTCTCGAGGCGCATCTGCCGGCCGACGCGCGGATCACCTGGATCGAGCCGCACGGCGTGGTCATGGCCGACACCAATGCCAATCCTGCGGAAATGGAAAACCATGCCACCCGTCCGGAATTCATCGAGGCCCTGGCGGGACGGGCAGGCCGCTCGATCCGGTTCAGCCACACCCTCCATATTGACTTCCTCTATGTGGCCGTTCCGCTTGAGGCGGACGGAAGGCTTTTCGGGGCGCTCCGTCTTGCCTATCCCCTCTCTGATTTGCAGCGCCAGATCCACGAAATCCGCCAGCGCATCCGGCTCTCCTCGCTCATCGCTTTTCTGCTGGCGGCCGTGATCGGCTACTTTCTCTCCCGGTCGCTGGTCTCGCGGATCCACACGTTGACGCGATTTTCCGAATCGATCGCCACCGGCGATTTTCAGAACCGGGCGCCGGTCGAAGGGAGTGACGAGCTGAGTTCGCTGGCCCAATCGCTCAATTCCACCGCCGACCAACTCCAACAACTCTTTGAATCGGTGGATTCCGAACGCACCAAGCTGCAAATGGTGCTCGAAAACATGTCGGAGGGAATCCTCGTCCTGGACCAGAGCCGGAAAGTCAGCCTGAGCAACCGGGCGATGGGGAACCTGCTGGGCCGGGCTTCTCCCATTCCCCCGGGGACTCCGCGGCATGAGGCTTTTCGCCACCCGGAACTCCAGGCCTTCTTTGAAAGCGTGTACTCGACCGGCGCCCCGGCGACCAAGAGTTTTCTGTTGCACTCCACGCCGGAGCGATATTTCCAGGCCACCCTGGCCCCGGTGATGAACGCCCGAGGCGCGATTGAGATGCTCATCGCGGTGTTTTACGATACGACGGCGATTGAGCGGGTGGATCGCGTCCGGAAGGATTTTGTGGCGAATGTATCGCACGAGCTGCGGACCCCGCTCACCTCCATCCAGGGCTATGCGGAGACCCTGATTGACGGGGCCGTCGACGACCCGCACCGGCGCGGCGAATTCCTCGAAAGGATCCGGCAACAGTCGGTCCGGCTCGCCAAGCTCACGGCCGATCTGTTGACGCTCTCGACGATCGAATCGGGAAAGTATCCGTTCAAACGATTGCGCGCCGATGCAAACCAGATTGTCCGCGAATCGATCGGGGACCTCGGGAGCGCCATTCAAATGAAGTCCATTTCGATCGGGTTCGATCCCGACCCATCGAACCCGGCAGTGGAGTGTGATCCTGATGCGATCCGCCAAGTCCTCTTGAACCTGCTCGACAATGCTGTGAAATTCTCGCTTCCCCGGGGAAAGATCGAAGTGGCCATTCGCCCCGATGAGGGAGGTCTCCGGTTCTCGGTCACCGACCATGGCATGGGGATTCCCTCGCTCGATCTCCCACGGCTGGGCGAGCGGTTTTATCGCGTCGACAAAGCGCGTTCGCGGGAGCTGGGAGGGACGGGGCTGGGCCTCGCCATCGTCAAGCACATCGTGGAGGCCCACGGCGGCAAGCTTTCCATCCAAAGCGAGTTGGGGAAGGGCTCGTGCTTTTCGTTCACGCTGCCGGTGTGAGCGAGGTCCCGCGATTGTATTCTCACATTTTCTGCCGGCCCTCCGGGCCTCGTGTATGATTTTTGGCGGACCCGCGTACCCCACCCTCGCTCCGTAAAAAGCACGGAGCTCCGATGGGGCTACAATCTTTCGGTCCTCCGGACCTGACTCGTTTCCCCTCGCTTACCCCACACGAGCTCAGCGTCCTTCGCGATCTCCGCGGTTAAATCTTTTCCCGAGGAGGCTGGAATTCCGCCGGAAACAAGACTCCAAACCAAAAAAGGTGTATTCTTCGCCTCTGCAGTCCGGAGCACGTCGTTTGTAAATCTATGTCCCTGCTTCACCGACATCACGGCAATGTGGGCTTCAGGCTCCTGTTGACGATTCTGTTGAACCTGGTCATCTTCGTGGCGGAGTTGGCCTTCGGAATCGTGGCCAACAGCCTCGCTCTCATCACCGATGCCTTCCACAACCTTACGGATTTTTCTTCCGCCGTCATCAGCCTGACCGCGCACCGGATTTCGCAGCGCGAGGCCGATTCCCGCCGGACGTTCGGGTACCAGCGTGTGGAAATTCTCGCGGCGGTCCTCAACGTCGCCGTCCTCTTCGCCGTGGCCGGAGTCATCTTCATCAAGGCCTGGCATCGGCTCCAGAGCCCGGCGCCGGTCCGGGGCGGACTGATGTTCGGGGTGGCCCTGGTGGCATTGCTGGCCAACGGGGCGGCGGCGCTGCTGCTGCGCGAGCCGGCAAAAGAAAACCTGAATGTGCGCAGCACCTTCGTGCATCTGGTCTCGGACGCGCTGTCTTCCCTGGGAGCCATGATTGCCGGGGTGTTTGTCATGGTGAAGGGATGGGGAATCACCGATTCCCTGGCATCGATTCTGATCGTGGTGTTCATCGTTTCGGGAGGGTGGGGCATCCTGAAGGAAGCGACGAACATTCTTCTAAATGCGGCCCCGCGATGGATCAAGGTGGATGACATCAAGGCGCGGCTGGAGCAACTGCCGGAAGTGGAGGGAGTGCACCATATCCACGTCTGGAGTTCATCCTCCGCCAGCGTGGCCTTTTCCGCCCACATTCTGGTGAAGAACCAGACGCTCGAAGAAGTGGACCGTCTTTCGCACGCCATCCGCGAGATCCTGGTCCACGAGTTTCAAATCGATCATCCCACCTTGCAGTTTGAGACCCGGCAGTACGAAGCGGTCGCCTTGTTCTGCAACGAGATTGCGGACCGGCACGATGAAACCCCCGGCCGGACCAGCCCTTCTTCCAGTGAGACGGTGAAGTGAACCCTGCATCCTCCGATCCTCATTCCATGTCCTCGCCGAAACCGAAAATCTCGCTGGGCCGGTTGTTTGCACGGTTTTTTTATCTGGGGCTGATCGGATTCGGGGGCAGTTCCGCGGTCCTCGGGTTGATCCAGCGCGAGTGCGTTGAGAAGCACCACTCGATCTCGGAAGACGAATTCCTTCACGGCGTCGCTTTCGCGCAAATTCTCGGCCCTTATGCCGTGAACACCGCTTTTTTCGTGGGGTACCACCTGGCGGGACTCACCGGCGCCCTCACCGCGGTCGTTGGATTCCTGTTCCCGTCGTTTTGGATTGTCGTGGGCCTCTCTTACCTCTACTTCCATTTCCATCAGATTCCCCAGCTGCAATCGGCCCTGGTCGGGATCGGCCCGGTCATCATTGCCTTGATTCTGTGGGCCGCCTACATGATGGGAAGGCCCAAGCTGAAGAACCCCTCATTCGTGGTCATCGCTCTCGTCGCATTTGCAGCTGCGTACTGGAGAGTCAACACCGTCATCATCCTGGTTGCGGCCGGGGCCCTGGGGCTGCTGCGGTACCGCCTGAGAAAGCAGGTGCCGCAATGAGACTTCCTTCGGCTGTTTCAAGAATCGCGGCGTCGGTGAGTCTCAAGGCACTCAGTCTGCCGCTCATCCTGCTGGGCTGGGTGTTTCTGAAAACGGGTTTGGTCTTCTTCGGGGGCGGGTTTGTGTTGATTCCCATCCTGCACCGCGACATCGTGACCCATTTGAGATGGCTCACGGAGGGAGAATTTATTGACGGGGTGGCCATCAGCAGTCTGACCCCGGGCCCGATCGCGATGATCTCCACATTTGTCGGTTACCGGAGGTTCGGGATTGCGGGGGCCGCGATCGCCACCCTGGCGCTCTTTTTGCCCGCCATGGTGCTGATGTACATCATCTCGAGGGTCTATTTAAGATTCAAGGATGCCAAGATAGTCGGAGAATTTCTGGAAAGCGTCATTCCCGCCGTGGTCGGCCTGATCGCTGTGGCGGCCTTACAATTGGGCCGGAAAGCGATCCACAACTGGGTGGACGGTGTCATTGCGGCGGTGTCGCTGGTTCTGCTGATCCGGTTCAAGGTCAATCCGGTGTGGCTGCTGATCATCATGGCCACCGCCGGATTCGTGTTCAAGATGGCGTAAGGCCTCGACTCACAAATTGAATTTTGTGAGGTGGAGGAAGATGTGGAATGCGGTGGAGTAAGGTGTGGAGCGAGCGGGAAGAAGGTGTGGAGCGAGCGGGAGGAAGATGTGGAGCGAGCGGGAGGAAGATTGGAAATAGAGTCAAGTTAGGCCCGGAGGGCCGCCAGAATGTAGCCCCACCTGAGCTCCGCGTTCTGTGCGGAGCGAGGGTGGGGTACCTGAATCAAAAATCACCAGAGCCCCGCTTGCGGGGCGAAAGAATCGCCGTAGGCCCGAAGGGTCGCGTTGTCGAATTTTCCAGGGCGACGGAATGCGGCATCGGAAGCAGCCCCACCCGACGCCCCGCGTTTTTTGCGGAGCGAGGGTGGGGTAGGGATAAGGAAAAAGGTAAGAGCCCCGCTTGCGGGGCGAAAGAATCGCCGTAGGCCCGGAGGGTCGCGTTGTCGAATTTTCCAGGGCGACGGAATGCGGCATCGGAAGCAACCCCACCCTCGCCCCGCAAAGAGCGCAGGGCTTCAGGTGGGGCTACACTCGGACGACCCTCCGGGCCTAATCTAATTCTTCGCTCATCCTGACGCTGCCTTGCTCTCCCGCAGGAAGCGCGGGACGGCGGGCTGGCAAAAGACAAGGCCGAGGCGGCCTTCGAACAAGTTCTCCTGCAATACATCGTTTAACTTTGTGCCAGTTGTCCCTGACAGGGCTTTCACAGTCTCGCCTTTCATGGCCGCTGGACGGACGACGTCGTCTCCCATCCCCGAGGGTTGGGATCCCAGCTGCGGGTGAGGTTGTCAACAAGCGTCAATCCGATCAAGAGGGCGAGCCAGAAGAGCCCTCCCAACATGACAAGCCTTGGCAGTGCGCTGCTGTAACGCAGATGCATGAAGAACAAGACGACGAGCGTGGCCTTGCAAACGGCGATCGCCAGCGCCACCACGGTGTTCCATCGACCGAGGTCATAGAATCCTACCGCGGTGGTCACTCCGGTCAATATCAGCAGAATGAAAAAGACAAGAAAATAAATTCCGGGATGGACGACGTGGTGCTTCACTAGCGGCCTCCCACCAGGTAGAGCAGCGGAAAAAGAAAGATCCAGATGATATCGACAAAATGCCAGTAGATCCCGATGGCTTCCACCGGGTTGTGCGAGTCGGGGGTGAACCGTCCGCGACCGGCCAGGATGACCAGTGCCGTCAGGAGCCCCAGCCCGATGATCATGTGGAGGGCGTGCAGCGCCGTCATCGCAAAATAGAAGCAAAAGTAAAGCTGCATCTGCGGAGGATAGACCCCCTCCGGCGCAAAATTGTAGCCCGGTATCAGGTGATGGTGGTACTTCGTGGCATACTCCACAAACTTGATCCCGAGGAAAACCGATCCGAGGATCATTGTAAAAATTAAGAAGGCGACCAGAAGTTTGCGCTTCCCGGTTTGCGCGGCATAAACGGCGAGCGCCATGGTCAAGCTGCTGCAGATGAGCACGGCTGTGTTGACGGCACCCAGCTTCAAGTCGAGCAAATGGCTGCCCGCCACAAAGGAAGTAAAGTACTGAGTCCGGTACACGGTGTAGCCGGTGAACAGGCCCCCAAAGAACATGATCTCGGTGGCGATGAATACCCAGATTCCCAGGCTTGCAGCCTCGCGCTGTTGGTCCAGATCGTCAAATTGATGGGCCGCCACGGCGTGACTGTCAGGCAACTTCCACCTCCCGGGACGGATAGTCGTACGCTTCCCCGGTGACCACCGGTGTCTCCTCGAAGTTGTCGGTCGGCGGCGGTGAAGCGGTCTCCCATTCCAGGCCCTTTGCCCCCCAGGGGTTGGAGCTCGCGACCGGACCATAACGCATCGACCAGATCAGGTAGATCAGGGGGATCAAGTACCCCACCCCCAGGATCGATGCCCCCGCCGTGGACATGACGTTTAACACCTGAAACTCGGGTGGATAAACCGGATAGCGCCGCGGCATGCCGAGATAGCCGAGGATGTATTGCGGAAAAAAGGTCAGGTTGAATCCCAGGAAGATGATGAGCGCCGAGAACCGGGCCCATCCTTCGGGATACATTCGCCCGCTGATCTTGGGCCACCAGAAATGGATGCCGCCCAGATAGGCCATGACCGCCCCGCCCACCATGATGTAATGAAAGTGCGCGATCACAAAATAGGTGTCATGAACATGCACATCCATTCCCAGCGAGGCCAGGAACATGCCCGTCACACCTCCCATGGAAAACAGGCCGATGAATCCCATGCCGTACAACATCGGCGCCTCATAGGAAATGGATCCCTTGTAAAGCGTCGCCGTCCAGTTGAAAACCTTGACGGAGGAAGGAACGGCCACCAGGTAACTCAGGATGGAGAACACCATCCCCGCATACATCGACACGCCGGCGACGAACATATGATGAGCCCACACCAGAAACCCGAGCAGCGCGATGGCCAGACTCGACATGGCCACAAAGCTGTAGCCGAAGATGCGCTTCTTGGAGAAGCAAGTGATCAACTCGCTCTCTACCCCCATCGCCGGAAGGATCATGATGTAGACCGCAGGATGCGAGTAGAACCAGAAGAGGTGTTGAAAGAGTAATGGATCGCCGCCCAGGGCGGGATTGAAGATTCCCAGATGGGCCACCCTCTCCAGCGCAATCAGCAGAAGGGTGATTCCGATCACCGGTGTTCCCAGGATAAAGATGACGCTGGTGGCGTACATCGCCCAGATGAAGAGCGGCAGGCGGAACCAGGTCATGCCGGGGGCCCGCATTTTGTGAATGGTGACAATGAAATTCAGTCCCGTCAGGATGGAAGAGAACCCTGTGATGAAAACCCCCATGGCGGCGGCCATGACGTGGGTATTGGAATACACGCTGCTGTAAGGGGCGTAAAAGGTCCATCCGGTGTCCACCCCGCCCGCGATGACCGCGTACAACGTGAACAGGCCGCCCACGATGTAAACGTACCAGCTCAGAAGGTTCAACCGGGGGAAAGCGAGGTCTCTGGCCCCGATCATGAGGGGCACCAGAAAATTTCCCAGCACCGCCGGAATCGATGGGATTAGAAAGAAAAAGACCATGACGATTCCGTGAATGCTGAACAGCTTGTTGTAAGTGGCCGGCTCGACCAGCAGCCCCGTGGGCGTCAGCAGGTTCATCCGGATCAAAACCGCAGCACTTCCGCCGACGAGAAAGAACAGGGTGATGGAAGCGAGATAGAGCAGTGCGATGCGTTTGTGATCGGTGGTCAGCAGCCACGATTTCACCCCGTAATGAACATTCAGGTAATGAACGCGCGAGGGGGACTGTTCGGGTTGTTCCACAGACAAGGTGCTCATGGGGCGGCCTTCATCCTTTCTGGCGATTCCGGGATCTTCAGCGACTTGATGTAAGCGATCAACTGCAGGATGCCCTCTTCATTCACCTGGCCCTGGAAGGTCGGCATGATGGGCTGGTATCCGGCGACCACCCGGGCCGCTGGCCGGAGGATCGACTCGCGGATATAGGCATCGTCGGCCATCGTGGTGGAACCGTCGGCCAGTTTGACAGGCCTGCCATAAACGCCAACGAGTGTTGGCGCTCGGCCGGAATTGTCGGGATGATGGCAGTTCGTACAGGCTAATTTCTGGAAGAGCCGGGCGCCGGCCTGCTCCATGGTTTCCCCTCCGGCCCCGCCACTCAGCCACTGCTGGTACTCCGCCGGGTTCATGACGACGACCCATCCCTTCATCTCCGAGTGGTTGGTCCCGCAATACTGCGAGCAAAAAAAGTGGTACGTGCCCGTTTTCGTCGCTTCAAACCAGAGGCTGCTGTAACGGCCCGGCAACACGTCTTTCTTCACTCGAAACGCCGGGATGAAGAAATCGTGGATTACATCCTCGGACGTCATCGTCAACTTCACGGGCCGTCCGACCGGGACATGGAGTTCGTCGATCTCCCGCTTCCCTTCGGGATGCTGGAGTTTCCACATCCATTGCTTGCCGACCACAAAAATTTCCAGGGAGCCGGGGGGTGGATGAAATTCCTCATAATAGATTTCAGCGCCCCATCCAAACATCACCAGCATCAGCAGGAATGGAATGCCAATCCAGGCGACTTCGAGGAACATCGTCTCGTGGACTTTCGGCGGCACTTCATCCGGAGACCGTCGGCGGTATTTCACGGCAAAAACAAAGATCAACACAAAGACCAGGATGGCCACTGAACCGGTGACTCCCACGAGGAACAGAAAGAGGTGGTCCACACTGGGGGCGAAGGTGGAGGCTTGTGGCGGCGCTAATGGAATTCCTGGTGGCACTGTTCGAAGTCCTCAAAAATGTTGGTACTTGCCGTGGTCTCTAGCTTGGTCGAAGATCCGGGCGCTCTGGGAACCGAAGCCAGAGGCCAGAAGTCAGATTTGGTAGCCTTCCACCGCGGTGGATTCTTTGCCGGCGGGGGCTCTTCCATGGGTGCGTGCACAACCGGTGATTCGTTGCATCCTGCGAGCAAACGCCCCCGCCACATAAACCCGTGGCGAGGCTACCAAACCATTCCACAACCGCTCATTGGGCGCATCCTGCGAACAAATGCCCCCGCCGCTTAAACCCGCGGCGAGGCTACCAAAACATTCCACAACCGCTCATTGGGCGCATCCTGCGAACAAACGCCCCCGCCACATAAACCCGTGGCGAGGCTACCAAACCATTCCACAACCACTCATTGGGCGCATCCTGCGAACAAACGCCCCCGCCACATAAACCCGTGGCGAGCCTACCAAACCATTCCACAACCGCTCATTGGGCGCATCCTGCGAACAAACGCCCCCGCCACATAAACCCGTGGCGAGGCTACCAAACCATTCCACAACGGGTCATTTTGTGGATCTCCCAACCAATTACCAAAACTCATGGCGATGATTTGGGCACGGGTGCAGGTCGGTGCCGCTCATTGCGAAATAGGATGAACACCAACGCGCCCATTGCCAGCACGGTCATCAATCCTCCCAACTGGAGGGCCCGTGAAATCACCAGCCCGTATTTTCCTGTTGCCGGGTTGTATTGCGAGCAAAACAACATGACCGCGTCAACCGGGGATCCAATCTTGTGGTTCGAAGCTTCGACGAGGCCCAGGCGCAGGTCACGGGGCACATACGTCACTCCGTAAAAATAACGGGAGACTCTTCCGTCGGGAGTCAGCACCATGACAGCGGTGGCGTGATTGAACTGGCCGGTGGAGGAATCGTAGGTGTACCGGAAGCCCACCGATTGGGTCAGCTGTCGGATGGAGTCCTCGTCCCCCGTTAAAAAATGCCAACCCGCCGTGGCGCCGGGACGGGCATAGAGACCGGTGTAAACCCTCTTCTTGGCCTCCGCGATTTCGGGTTTGTCGCGCGGGTCGAAACTGACGGTGACCACGTCAAATTGATTGCCGATGTCGAACTTGACCTCCCTCAAACTGTTGAGCAGTCCATTCAGAACCATCGTGCATAGCATGGGACAGCTGTAATAGACGAGTGACAGGACGACCGGTTTCCCCTCAAAGTAATCCCCCAGACGAACCACTTTCCCCGTTTCATCGCGGAACGGAAGATCAAGCGGAACCTGCGCACCAAGCCGCTGGTCGATGCCCACACCCTCAAGCGCCGGTGGCAATCCGTTCTGCGCCCTCAGCGGCATGGTAAACACCATCATCGAGACCCCAAGCGCCACAACGAGCCGCAAGGCTGAACGGGCGGGCCGAGATCTTTGAATCTCCAAACCTGCCTCCGTTGGCTGGTTCCGATCTTTCTTCATTTTTTACCTTTCACCAAGGCTTTATCTTTCGTCTCTCCGCGAACAGGAAGACCGCGCTGCGTGACCAGGTCCATGGCTCGGTCAATTGGAATCCAAACAATCCCGTTCTGCCGGTCCACCCATCCATAGCCGTCCAGCTTGGCATCCTCAGCAGCGCGGAACTCCCTCAGATCGGCGCCTGGGCTCACCTGAAGTTGAGGCGAAGGGGGAACCTGCCGCGATTTGACAAGCGGAGAGGGTTGAGGTCCCAACGGCGCTTGATGTTCCTGGAAGAAATCCGCCAGCCGCGCCATCGCATACAGAGACAGCAGAATGACCAGGGCCAGCCCGATGGCGAACTTGATGATGCTGGGCGCATGGGCATCGGTGATCTCGTGCCCGAGAGGCGTCTCCGGATGAGCGGGTTGCTTTTCTTTCATGCTGAATGCCTAATCAACAGAATTTGTGCCGACAAGGGCGAAAAAATCGATCATTAGGAAACCCGGAATATAGGAAGTCAAAACTTCCAATCAAAAACCATGGCAATGATTTAAGAAACCCTCCTTCGCCAGACGGTCCCCTGGTTTCATGGCTTCCTAATAACAGCTGTTCCTGGTTTCATCTCGTCCAGATCAGGCCCTCTCTTCCTGCAACAAAAACTTCTCCACACGCGGGTCGTGCAGGGGTATCAAAGGACGTTTCTTCAATTGCCAGGAAAAAAATGCGATCCAAAGTCCACCCACTCCGATCGCGGCGGCAAAATCCATCCATGAGACATGGAACTGTTTTCGCCGGAGCGCCGGCTCGATCAGCCAGAAGGTATCGATGAGCTGCATGACCAGCACTCCACCAGCGACCGCCCCGAGTGCGCGGGCCTTCCGCTTCACATCCCGGGACAGCAGAAGCAGGAATGGCACCGCAAAATGGAAGACCGCCAGGATCAGCACCACGTTGCCCCACCCTCCCGCTGTACGGCGCAGATACCATGGAATCTCATCCTGCAGGTTGCCCGACCAGACGATGATCAATTGCGCTACAGCAATGTAGGCCCACAGGACAACAAATGTGAGCAGGAGGTTTCCAAGATCGTGGAAGGATTTGGGAGATGTCACCGCGGCGAAAGGTTTGTGCTCCGCGAGGATCATGGCAACCACAATCACAAACGACAAGGCCGAAAGCACCTCTCCTACGATGAACATCATTCCATAAATCGTCGACGACCATTGCGGCTCGAGCGACATGACCAGGTCAATGGAGGCGAAGGTCACCGTAAGGCCAAAGATCACAATTCCGGGTCCGCTGAGTGATTGTAACCGTCTCATGAGGGACGGCCCGCCGGTCCGGTCCTGCTCGGTGGACCACTTGTTCAGGAGATGGCTGTACACAAGCCAGACGATAAAATAGACGGCCATCCGGACCAGAAAAAAGGGGACATTGAGATAGAAGCTCTTTTGCTGCAGCTCCGGCGAATGGAGCACCTCGTCCGGTCGGGCCCAGAGGTAAAGATGCCTTAAGCCCAAGAGGATCGGGACGAATAACACGAGCATCACCCACAGGGTCCGGCTCGCCGATTCGAGGAGACGCCGGATGGCGAGGCCCCAGTCCCCGCCGACCAGATGATGCAACATCAGGACCTCGGCACATCCAATGGAGATTCCCATCCAGAAGACAAACGCGAAGAGATAGGATTGATAGAACTCGTCGGGGCGCGAGTAGGCCCCGATGCCGCACAGCAACAGGGCGACGGCGCCCACGATCGCCGCCCTCTGCCCGACGCGTTCCAGACCCGGCTGAATGGATGTCTCCGAATTCATGGCCCTTCCCGTTGAAGTTGCGCCCGCGACTCGGGCGGGACATCCGCCATGGTCGCATTCTGGCTCAGCTGCAAGACCCGGATGTAAGCCACAATCGCCCACCGGTCCCGCGGAGGGATTCGGGAGGCAAAGCTATACATCGCTCCAAAACCGTTAGTAATCACATCGAAGAAGTGTCCAACTGGCGCTTTTCTCAACCGGTCGATGTGGTAGGACGGGGGATGACGGAATCCGCGCTGGGGGATGATCCCATTGCCCGAGCCGGTACGGTCGTGGCAGGGAGAGCAGAAGATATTGAATCGTTCCCGTCCGCGCTCCAATACGCCCCGGGTCACCGGGAATGGAAAGGTCTCCGCATCCACGCCATTCACCTTTCCGTTATAAAGATGTTCATCGATGCGGAGATGCCCGCGCGCCACTGTTCCTTCAACGAGCGGCCGGGCCGAGCGTCCATCGTCAAAGAACGTGCTGGGTTCGAGCGATTTGTATTTCGGTTGAACATGCATGTCGGTCCGACACGCCCCCAGGAGGAGCATCGCCATTGCCGCGGCTGCCAGCAAGATGAATTGTGTCCTGCGGTCGTTCATCGTCTTATCGCGATACCTCGGTGACCTCACGGGCATGCAAGCCTGCGAGAAAGTTCTTCGTCTTCTCCGTGTCAAACTTGGGATCGCGGGCTTCGATGCACAGGAAGAACCGGTCCCGCGTTGCCAGCGCAAACCGCGGCGAGTTGAAAACCGGGTGATAAGGCATCGGCAGTCCATTGAGGGCCAACATCCCCAGTACGGCGGAAAGAGCGGCCACGAGAACGGTCATTTCAAATGTAATCGGGATAAACGACGGCCAACTGTTCAACGGTCGGCCCCCGATATTCAAGGGATAGGAGATGGCAGAGCACCAGTATTGCAGGTAATAGCCGCTGAGGCATCCGACCACCCCGCCAATCAGCACGATGACCGGAAGCCGGCGATCATGGAACCCGATGGCTTCCGCCAACCCTTCGACGGGCAAGGGCGAGTAAGCATCCATGCGGCGATACCCTTCTTCCCGCGTCGCGTGTGCGGCGGCAATCAGCGCCTCCGCGGTCTCGAATTCTGCCATGAGTCCATACAGCGGATGTCTTTTCATACCTTGTCATCCCTCGACACGGGCTTGCGTTCCCCCCAGGGCGGCCGGTTTCTTTTCCGGCGGCACGAGTTGGCGAAGTTCAAAGATCGAAATCATCGGAAGATATCGGAGGAACAGGAACAGCAGGGTCAGGAACAGGCCGATTGAACCGACATACGTCGCGACATCCCACACCGTGCCGGAATAGCGATACCACATGGTCGGCATGTAATCCCGAGCCAGGCTGCCGACCACGATGACATAGCGCTCCAGCCACATCCCAATGTTGACCAGAATGGATATCACCCACAGTCCGCTGATACTGGAGCGCACCCGGTTGGACCACAGAAACTGCGGGACGACCATGTTGCAAAAAATCAGGGCCCAGTAAAATTTCATGTAGGGTCCGGTCATCCGGGACATGATCATGAACTTGTCGTACGGGCTTCCGCTGTAAAACGCCATGAACGTTTCCATCACATATCCGTAACCCACGATCAAACCGGTGGCCAGGAGGATCTTGGCCATGTTGTCGAGATGGCGCTGGGTAATGAAATCTTCAAGCCCATAAACTTTACGGACCGGAATGGAGATGGTCAGCACCATGGCAAATCCGGAATAGATCGCCCCCGCCACAAAATAGGGCGGAAAGATGGTGGAATGCCATCCCGGAACAATCCCCACCGCAAAGTCGAAACTCACCACGCTGTGCACCGACACGACCAGGGGGGTAGCCAGTCCCGCCAGCAGTAAATACGCCGTCTCATAACGCTTCCAGTGGGCTGCCGAACCCCGCCATCCCATGGCGAGAATCCCATAAATCTTCTGACCCACCCGCCGCTTCGACCGGTCGCGAATGGTGGCAAGATCGGGAATCAGTCCGACGTACCAGAACATCAGGGAAACCGTGGCATAGGTGGACACCGCAAAAACGTCCCAGACCAGCGGGCTGCGAAACTGCGGCCACACCTTCATGGTGTTGGGATAGGGGAACAGCCAGTAAAACATCCAGGGCCGGCCCAGATGGAGCAGCGGAAACATCCCCGCGCAGGACACTGCGAACAGGGTCATCGCCTCGGCAAAGCGATTGATCGAAGTCCGCCATTCCTGGTGCATCAGAAGCAGGATGGCGGAGATCAGGGTGCCGGCATGGGCGATTCCCACCCACCAGACAAAGTTGACAATCGCCCATCCCCAGCCGACCGGAATTTCGATCCCCCAAATTCCCACCCCCAGCAGGAACAATCGGCCGATGGCAAACATCAGCACCATCAGGAGAAAGAAGGCCACCGCAAAGCCGAAGATCCAGCTCCGCGGGGTCTTTTGGGTCAGCACAATGGAGCTGATCTTGTCGGTCACGGTAGCGTAGTTATAACCGGGACCGATCAGCGGCGCGGGTACGAGCTCGGGTGATCCCTTCAAGGGCTCTGTGGCCATCAGGTCAGCTTTCTTCCATCTCGGGGTTCGGATTTCTTATCTTCGCCAGATAGGTCGTCCTTGGATGCGTGGTCAACTCCGTCAACAAGCCGTAATTCAACGTTTGTGCCTTGAGGCGCGAGACGCGACTCGTCGGATCATTGATGTCGCCAAAGACGATGGCCTCGGTGGGACATGTCGCCTGGCAAGCGGTCACCACCTCCCCATCGCGGACCTTGCGGTTTTCTTTCTCGGCATCAATCTTGGCCGCATTAATCCGCTGGACGCAGTAGCTGCACTTCTCCATGACACCGCGGCTGCGCACCGTCACGTTGGGATTCCTTTGCAGCTTGAGGCTGGCTGTCTCCCAGTCACCAAACTGATAGAAATTAAACCGCCGCACTTTGTAGGGACAATTGTTGGAGCAATAGCGGGTCCCGACACACCGGTTGTAAATCATCTGGTTCAGACCTTCGGCGCTGTGGTTGGTGGCTCCGACCGGACACACCAATTCGCAGGGGGCATTTTCGCAGTGCATGCACATCACCGGCTCATGGTAGATCTCGGGATCGTCGGGGCCTCCATGGAAATAGTGATCGATCCGGATCCACTGCATCTCCCGGCTGCGGCGGACCTGGTCTTTCCCCACCACCGGGATATTGTTTTCGGCCTGGCAGGCCACGACGCAGGCATTGCACCCGATGCAGCTATTCAGATTAATGGCCATTCCCCAGGCATATCCGGTGTCTTTAATCTCGGGATACAGCGTCGAGTCGGGCGGCGGAGCGGGATCCATCTCTTGCGCGAAGTGGGGGTTCTTCCGGTACTCTTCCAGACTCGCGACGCGAACGAAATCTCTCCCTTCCATACTGTGATGAATGTTGGTCACCGCCAGGGCGGCTTGCTCTCCGGTCCTCTGGATTTCCACGCCGGATCCGATCCAGGGATGGACCGAGGTCCGGAGTGGGTAGGCGTTGAAGCCGGTCCCGGCGCCGATGCGGCCGGCGAGCGGACTGCCATACCCGAAATGCACCGTGAGGGATTCATCCGCATGGCCCGGCATGATCCACGCCGGGGCTTTCACCTCGCGCCCTTCGAAACGCAGGCTCACCACCTCTTCATTGTGGATCCCGAGGCGGTCCGCCGTGGCGGAACTGATCCACACCGCGTTGTCCCAGGTCAGCTTGCTCATCGGCTTGGGCAGCTCCTGTAACCAGCCGTTGTTCACAAATCGGCCATCCCAGATCGTGGGGTCGGGCCGAAAAACAATCTCCAGAGGACGGGGAGCCGCGGCTTGGGCCGCAGCCGCCGATGTGCTTTGCGATGGCTGAGAAGAGGGGGACGATGCAATTCCCTTCTTGACGCTCACCGATTTTGGATTCAGGGCGGTCCCATCGATGAAGCCGTTATAAAGCGCGACCTCCCAGAATTCTTTAAAGCTCTTTGAACTCAGACCCGCATTCTTCTGACCGTGATTCTTCCAATAGTCCTGCACAATCTCGTAGCCGGATCTTGTGGACCGGCCCTGCAGCGCGGCGAGCACCTCATAGGCCGACTTGCCCGCGTACAACGGAGCGATGAGCGGCTGGATGATGGAGGTCGTTCCGTCATAAGTGCGAACGTCACCCCATGCCTCCAGGTAATGTGTTTCGGGGATGTGCCAGTGGCACAGTTGTGAGGTTTGGTCTTCATAGAGCCCCAGATGGACTGCCAGTTTGACCCTTCCAAGGGCATCGCCAAAAGGCACATCCGCGGGAGCGTTGAACACCGGATCCCCTCCCAGGATGAAGAGGGCCTCCACCTGGCCGGACTTCATATCAGAGACCAGGGCCTCGAGGGATTGCCTCTGGTCGATGGAATTGGCTTCCACGGGATCCGTATACACCACGGTCTTTCCGACGTTGCCCAACGCCTCATTCATCGCATGGCAGAGGGCGTGAACGATTGGAGGCTGCGGCTCCCCCGCCAACACCACACATGAGCCGCGGTGGCGTTGAAGATCGCGGGCTGCGGTGCTGATCCATACGCCCTCGCCAACGCTCAAAGAACCCGGGCCTTCAAATCCGGTGGCGATCCCCAGGGATTTTGCCAGGAACCGGGCCAGTCCTACGATGTCGGTGGACCGCATGCGAAGGCGATGGTCCGCCATGGCGCCGGTCACGGAGGGGGCGTTCTCGACAACGTACAACCGGTTCATCCCGCTCGGCTCCGCCTCCATACGGCGGCGTCTGGTGAAGTCCCGAGCATAGCGGACGCAACCGGGGCCTGCGAAAAGAAAGTCGGACTCCAGAGAAAGAATGACATCGGCCTGGTCGAAGCGGTACACGGTTTCCACCATTTCACCGAAGGCCAACCGTGCCCCGGCCTTCAGGTTGTCGCGCCCGACGGGCTCGTATTGGTGCCATTGGGCGCGGGGAAACTCGGCCAGCAATTCCTGGAGCTGGGAGGCAAGCGTAGGTGAGGTCAACGTCTCGGTGAGGATGCGCAGCCCGGCGCCCTTGCTGATTTGCTGTTCGGCCCGGATCTCGTTCACAACGCCGACGAATTCGACCCAGGTGTTAATATTCCCGAGTCGGGACACCGTTTGCGACCGGTCCGGATCGTAGAGCGTCAGGATGGACGCCTGGGCAAACGCATCGGTCGCGCCCAGACTGGCGGGGTGCTGCGGATTCCCTTCGATTTTCGTGGGTCGCCCGAGGTGACTTTCGACCAACAAGCCCTTTCCGAATCCCCCGAACGGCATGGCCGTTGCAAAGAACAGGGGTTTGCCGGGCACGACCTCTTCCGGTTGACGGACATAGGGCAGGATCTTTTCCGTCGGCATGTGGGCGCAACCGGCCAGGCCCGCCAGCGCCAGCGAGGCCCCCATGAGTTTCAAAGCCTGACGACGGTCGAGGCCTTCCCCAAGCAAGCCGGATTGCCGTGGAAATTCATTGCGGAGAAACTCCAGAAATTCCTCGGTCCCGGCAAGCTCGTCCAGGCTTCGCCAGTACTCCCGGCCTCGTGTTTTCTCCAGACGCGCCCGAATGGAAGCCGGGTCAAGAGCCTGCCTGGAAATCCCCTTTTCGTTTATCGATGACATGTCGTGCAATCCGTCAGTTTTTGAATCTTGTATTCCTTCACCAGCTTCTCTCCCAACGCGAGTTGATCGCGGGGCGGCACATAATCCATCTTGAAGACATCCTCCCGGGGCCGGACATACCGCTCCACGTTGCGATGACAATCGAGGCACCATTGCATCTGCATCGGATTCTCTCGAGCGGTGAGCGGCATGCGGTCGACGCGTCCGTGACAGGTGGAACAGCCGATGCCTTTGTTGAGATGGATGCTGTGATTGAAGTAGGCGTAGCCGGGAAGCTGGTAAACCCGTGTCCATTCCAGCGAAGTGTTGTTGCGGTAACTTGCCCGCACGGGCTCGAGCATGGGGCTGTCAGACCAAATTTGGGAATGACAAGTCATACAGGTCTCAGTGGGAGGGATTCCTGCAAAAGAGGACTCCTCCACCGAGGTATGGCAAAAACGGCAATCCAGTCCCAGGCCGCTGACATGGTGTTTATGGCTGAAAGGGACGGGTTGCTGGCGGGCGACGTTGACTTCCGTAAAATAAGGAGAACTATAAATGATGTAGGCCGCCCAAACGAGGCCGGCAAGGATAAAAACGGCCCCGTAGATGGTGAGCCTCGACAGGATGTTCGTGCTGCGATGAAATATCTGCGCCATCGCCGGGATTCTACGGGTGTGGATGAAGACGTCTTCGCTGCCCGGCGGAACACCTGTCCGCGACCGGGACGCGCTCGGTCGGAAGACAGGACTCCGCTTCGGACATTGCGAGTTACTCGCCGGGCCTTACACCCCGCGAGAATTGACAAAACCTGCCTCTAAGCATTTTGGAACAGAAACGGAAGTATATTAATGTCCATGGGCGGAGTCAACTATTTTTAGCCATCATATCGTATTACGATATATAGGAAAGAATCCCGACAGCACGCGGCCTTTTGCGAGTCTTCCGACGGAGTCCCGGGCCGGAAGGAAGGGGTGCGCTCAATCTGGATCTGGAGGGGGGAGGTCAGCGGGGTGAGGAGGGGGCGGATTCGCCCTTTATTCAATTGGTTCCGGTCGAAAGATGCTCGTTCCCGCCAGGATCCCCCCGATGAATCCAAAGCCCAGGCTCCAGGATGGAGGCATCAGCGTGACGAAAATATTTTCGCGGGGAGCAGGGAGGGCGTCCAGGGTGAGAAAAGGAATGCCGTCGTGGAGCAGGGAAAGCAAGTAGGCCCACAAGGACCGCTTCTCTCCCCGGCGAAGAGGAATGAGCGCGACAAACACCTCGACAAACAACAAGCAGGTGATCGCCGGGGCCCCCTGCCCAAAGATAAGGGCCCACTCGAGTGCAGGCGTCCGGATAGGGGCAGGCGATGGCGATCGACGCGACGATGATCAGGGTTGCGCCGATCGCCGAAAGGACAGACCCCCAGCGAAGGGTTTCCTCGCCAACACCTATTCCGCTATGGCCCAACGGTTCACAAGCTGGAAGGAGTTACCAGGAACGGTGTCCGCCGCCGCCACCACCCCCACCATGTCTCCCGCCCCGACCGCCTCCACCGCCTCGGCCACCACCATATCCGCCTCCACCCCCGGGTCTTCCACCCCCGCCCGGGCGCCGCTCAAACGACGGACGCGGGCGGGCCTCATTCACGCTCAGTGCCCTGCCTTTCAGATCGGAGCCATTCAGAGCGGTGATTGCAGCCTGGGCCTCAGCCTGATTAGGCATTTCCACGAAACCAAATCCCCTCGGTTCGCCACTGAACTTGTCCCGGATGATGTTGACCGCCTCGATCTGTCCGAAGGACTGGAAAGCAGTCCGAATATCCTCCTCACTGGCGTCTCGAGATAAATTACCCACGTAAATGTTCACAATGATCTCCTTATTGGTTTGGGCCGTACTGCTTGAGTTAGGTTCAATTGTGGAACGCAACGCCACGGAATCCCTCATCATTCAGGCCCTTCCGCAACGGATCGCTATCTTCGAATGAGTGGATCGAAGCGCTTACGTGGGTTGTACTGGTGGCTTGGATAATAGTCGAACCCAGAAGGCACGCCGATACCAGGGAAAACGAAACTCAGGACATATTCAGATGTCTAAATCCTCGTGATTGATGGCTCCCGGCACAACGGAATTCCGTGTGTCGGAGACCAATTGTCATTCTCCGGCGATGCATGCCTGCGTTCGGTCAGCCCTCAGGCCACAGTATTATCCGATGAAGGTAGCGTCGCCCCCAGGGGGAGACGATCAAAACCAGTATACGCTACCTGGGGATTTCAAGCCAATGATTTTAGCTGTAGATGTGAGATTCAAACGAAGGAGAACTTGGGCGCTCGGGATGCGCGGGTGCCGCAGACAGGCGCTTTCTGCATGTCTGCCAACCCCAGCCAAACAGATTGATTCGACGGATCGTCAACCTCCTCACCCCAACAACCCCTCCTGACGCCTCCGTAAGCCTTGCCGGCGCATGCATGCAAAGAACGCATGCGTGCGGCACCCCAAGTCAATCTTTCCCATCGTGTCCGAGACCAAAGATGAGCTGGGTGCCACAGACATGCAGAGAGTGGGTGCATATCGCGGGGAGATTTCTATTAGGCCCGGGCCTCAGCGGTTCAAGCGACGGTGCGCCGGCGCCAAAGCAGAACACCCAGCGCAATCCACACCGCCAGCACCACGTACTCGTAACGGTGGAAGCTTCCGGGAATAGCGGGGAGCACCTTCATGAGAATCAGCATCGCGGCCACGACCATCCCCGCGTACCCAATCATTCGCCCACGATGGGACGACGCTCCGCCTGCCCCTTTGAGAAAGGCAAGGCAGGTCGCAAACCATCCTACCGCCGAAGTGAGCGACCCCACTTCGGAGATGGGAACCAGGACCGCTTGTCCAAGGAAGGAGGCGATCGCCGTCAGGCAGCCCACAAAGACGATGGAGACGGCAGGGGTGCGGAACCGCTCATGCACCCGGCTCAGTTGCTCGTCGAGCAGGGACCGGCGACCCATCGCGAAGAGCAGCCGTGTCGAGGTCAGAAAGTTTCCATTAAAGACCTTGAGCAGGGAGAGCAACACACCGAACATGATCAATTGCACCAGGAAGCGCGATCCGAAGGCTCGCTCAAAGGCCACAGCCGTCGCAAACCGCTCCTTCGTCAGGCTCATCCAGGGTTGGACCATGGACACGACCGCAATGACTCCAACATAAAAGACGATTCCTGCACCGAGGGCGAGAAAGATGACCCGCACAAAGTGCTTTGACTTGAAATCGACGGCCGCCTCCTCCGAGGCCTTGGGTGCGGATTCAAACCCGGTCATGAAGTACGGAACAATTTGAAGGACCATCAAAGTGGAAAGCAATCCGCCGGTAACCCCCCGGCTGTCGGCGAAGGGCGGCATGAAATTGTGGGTGCTCCCCCGAGACCAGCCCAGCACCGAAAAGATGACAAAAATCGCCAGCAGGCCGAAGGTGGTCACATTCTGAAACGCGGCGCTCACTTGAACTCCGCGGTAATTCACCAGGGTGATCATTGCAGTGAGAACCAAACCGGCGAGCAGATGGGGCAGGAAGACGGGATAGCCTCCCACGCGATAGAGCTCCATGGCATTCATCGAGGGGAAGACATAAGAGGCCACTCGCCCGACCGCGACCGCCTCGTACGGGCACACGATCAAGTAGGCCAGGGTCATCGCCCAGCCGGTGGAAAAGCTCACCCAACGGGGAAAAACGGCGCCCGTGTAAGCAATCTCGCTTCCCGCATCAGGCATCCGCTCCGTGAGTCGCCCGTACACATATCCGATCGGAACAAGCGCCAGGCCGCCGATCAGAAAGCCCAGCATCGCTCCCACCGCTCCCCCGCGCGCCAGCCAATCATCGATGACCACCATCCAGCCCACGCCGACCATCGATCCAAAGGCAAGGGTGAAGTATTCCTTGGCGTGCAGCGCGTGCCGGAGCGAGGGATTCCCTCTTTCGATTGAGTGGACGGTCATCCGATTCACAAACCTCACCGCTGAGGCGCCAAGGGCGCAAAGACCTCTTATGGTTTAAGCTTGCCCACCCTCAGCGTCCTTGGCGGCCCTCTTGCGTCTCAGCGTTAGGATTTAGGTTTTCACTCTTCTTCTGGATCTTTGAGCACCAAGGATTCCTCGAAATCCTCCACCGCGTATTTACTCCCTCTCCTCGAGACGCGGTGTCCTTCGATTCTCAATTTTGCAATCTGACCTTTTGCCCCTCCCGGATATTTCTCGTTGATCATGCCCCTCGACTTCAAAGTCCGCCAATAGGGAGTAATTCGCCTCTTTCCCTTGGTGGCCGACTCCTCCGCGGCATGAGCGGCAATCCAGGCAAAGATCCCCGTGGTGATCGGGCACCCAATCGTGGCACCGTGTTTGCGCGCCAGCACGACCCGAATTTCATTGATGGTGATCAGCTTCCCCCGGGGGACGTTCCTCATGATTTCATCGACCTCATGAGGTGCCGGAACCACAAGGGTGCCGGTTCCCCACTTTTCGCGCATCTTCTCCGGGATGGCGACCACCTTCGGCAGGTCCTTACTGTCGGCAAGTTTTTCCGCCCAAGTTTTCCTGGGTTTCATAACAATTCTCCTGGGTGAGTGATTCGAAAAGAATCCACGCAATCAAAGAGAAAGACAAGCCCGGCTCGCTCAAACACTAGAAAAATTTTGCCGGCGCAAAAGGGAAGGAAAAATTCCCCCAACGGAAGCTGGGGGATCCTTCCTTTCCAGCCTACAACAAGAGGCCCCTCCACCCCACGACCTCCGATTGCGCCCTATCTTCAGAACAGCAATCGGTAATTACACAGCCCAATTCACCAAATTATTTTACTCGGTCACATCTTAGACCAGGCTTTTCACTGTTTCGGCTTCCCTACAGATTGGGCAAGGATGATCCTCTGTTCCGGCCTCAGTTTCATGGCCTTCGCCAGCGCTGGACGATCGACCGAGCCCCGGACCACGGTCGCCAACCCTTCTGACGCACAGAACAGGTACACGTTCTGGCTGATGAATCCGGCGTCTGCGCCTGTATACAGATTTTGATCCTCTGAAGACGCCCGGCTCGTCCGTGCCAGATCCGAGACATAAATGAGATTCACCGGAGCTTCCTTAACAAACGGCTGGCTGCCGGTCAAAGCCCGGACGTCTTCCTTGAGGATCGGCTTCAACAGGTTGGCTTTGGCGTCATAGAGGAAGAGCCCATCCGCGGTGGCAACATAGAGATCGATTTCCTGCCAATTCATCGCTGAGGGTGCGGTCCGGCCCCCGGTCTTGGGTCGATTAATGCCGAAGGCTGCCCAGAGCAAGTTGGAAAGCACCTGCACCGGTAATTTCTCAGTGCTGAATGCCCTTGTGGTGTGCCGGTCTTTGAGAACTTGCATGAGCGGGCGCCCGTTGTCCATCTGGGGAGCCGGCAGTTCGATGGGCCTCAGCTCCTGGGCCAGGGGCAGGGAGGACGAAAGTGCCATTACAACCAGGGCCATCCCTGTCAAGATCGAAGATTTGATTTTCATGAGGGCCTCCTTTGGAAATTCATGAATGAACCTGATGAATTCTTCTCCACGATGAGTGATTCCGATTGGATTCAATCGGTCGAGGCAGCTGCAGTTTCAATATCCACAACAATCAACGTCAGGTCATCGTCCAACGTCTCGCCCGACCGTTTGCCCGACCATCGGAAGAGCTGTTCAAGTAAGGCATCTGCGAACCGTCCGGGCGAGCGGTGTTCCTGCGCTTTAAGGAACTGTTTCAGACGATCTTCTCCAAAAAATTCACCGGAGGGGTTTGTGGTCTCCGGGATTCCGTCGGTGTAGAGCACAATTCGATCGCCGGGTCCAAGGTCCAACTCGGCATTCACATAGTGCGCCTCCGGAAACTGTCCCATGATGAGACCGTTTTCCGAAAGCTCGTAGATCTTATTTTCCGACCTTTTCAATAACAAGGGGGAGGGGTGACCGGCGCCGGCATAAACGAGTTTTCGGTTTCCCATATCCAGGAGCAGGTAACCCGCCGTGATAAACTCACGCTCGAACTTCCCGCAGAAGACCTGGTTCATCCCCGCGAGCACGGCGGCCGGGTCTAAGGCCAGTGGGGCCTGTGAAGCAAACGATACCTTGACCATGGAGGCGATCAATGCTGCAGGCACCCCGTGTCCCGACACGTCAGCCACCAGGATCCCGATTCCCTTCCCGTCCAGAACCAGAAAATCGTAGAAATCACCGGCCACGGCTGCCATGGGAAGATAGCGGGCGGCCAGGTTGAGGCCCAACACCTCAGGCATTTGTTGGGGCAGGATGGACGCCTGAATGCGCCGGGCGGTAATCATCTCCTGCTCAATGGCGAGGAGTTGTCTTTCGTTCATGAAGAAGCGACGGGCAACCGCATAGCCGAGAAAGCCGATGAAGATGAGGAGGCCGATCGGCTCTGCGGTCCAGCGCCACGGCAGAAGGCCCCTCTGGACAAGGTTTGCGTTTAAAATGAAAATCATGAAAATCGTCACACCGGCCCAAAACACCTTCAACTCTCCGGCCAGGCGGGGGACCATGCGGAAAAGGTTTCCGAAGATCACGACCATGATCAGGATGACGAGGGCGTTGTTCCAACCGCCGGCCTCCCAGGGATTGTGTCGAAAGGCGCTGAGCGGAATAGCCACGGCCGCATAAAGGCCCTGCAGCTGCCACAGTCGACGAATGGAAGACTTCCAGCCCCGCCCCATGAACTGCTCCAGGTAAACCACAAACGGGACCGGGATGAAATAAGTAATGAACGCGGTTATATAAACCCACAAGATGGGCGGGACGTCAAAAAGTAGCGGTGTTGTCCCGGCACTTGAAAACAAGCGCACCCCATAAAGCACACCGCACACGCCAAACGAGACGAGCGAAAGATCCTTGAATCTCCGCCGCAACCCGGCCAGGATTAACACGGCGACGCCCACCGATACGAACAGCACGGCAAGCAGGATCTGGCCCAGATCCGCGCGCAACTGGGCCCTCAGTTGAATCGGGGACGGGCCCTGCAAGAGGAAACTAGATAGAAGGATAGAAAAGTTTGCCATCATTGCAGAAAGGTGGTCAAGGAACAGGCTGATTGGAGGTCACTTCATAAACGTTGATTAGCCGGACACCGGGCTTCACGATCCGAGTGTTCGACAGGCGCTGCCGGCAGTTTGTCCCCGGGGCTTCAGGGTCAACGATGCCTCTTGAAAAAATCAGCTACTCCGACGGTCAATCCGGCGAGCGCCCCCACCCGTGGAGAGCCGCGCGTGAAGCCTGTCCGAATGCCCGCATCGAAAACAAGGCGTCGGTTCACCTGGTAAGCAATCACGCCGAGTCCGAAGATTGCACCCGACTGAATGTCATTCCGACTGAAGCCACTGAATTCGGCTTCCAGGACGAATTTCCGGGTCACATTGTAGGACGCGGCCAGGGCCGCCTGTCCGCTGGAGGCTAGGCCCGCTCTCCCCTGCCGACCGGCCAGCAGGTAGACTGCATTGAAGTCCAGGGTGGTATTGCCAATTTTCTTGCTGACAAATCCGATGAAATTGTGGTCAACCCGTCCCGTTCCCAGTCCCTTGGCACTGCTGGCTGTCGGCAATTTGAGGTAGTAGGCGAATGCAATGCCGGGTCGCGAATGAGATTCATGGCCGGCAACGCCCTGGATGCCGATCTGGGTGTCGCCCACACTGGTCATCCTGAACCCGTCCGAGTTAACCTGAGAAATCACATTGTCACTGTCGAACTCCAGCAGGATTCTCCGGCTGGCCGCGAACCGTATCGCCATCGGCGTATCCAGCTCACTCCGTACCCCGCGCGCATGGAAGTTTGAGTTATATCCCATTTCCAATTGCAGGACGCCGGGTCGCTGGAACTCGGCCGGATTCGAAACGGTCGGGCGCGCGGGCACGATGAAGTCCGGTTCTTCCCCTGTGTCGTCCTTGGTTTCGCTCTTGTCCCTGGATGCTTGGTCAGGTTTGCTTGGGGGCGGAGGATTAGGGTCCTGACTGCACATCCGACCAGGCGCCAGCGACACCCAAATCAAAACCGCTATGCAAAGAACATGTCGGGAAATGAGAAAAGCGCAGAATTCATAAATAAGGTCATAAGGGATCACGCCGGATTCTTCGCGGTAGGGGCGCATCGCCATTCGCCCCAACCTATGTATGTGCATATACTCCAGGGGCCGCATGGCTATGCGCTCCTACGGAAAATCATGCAAGCTTCGGTCATAAGTTCGATGCCGCTGGTACGAACCATCCATCGCCTATGCAAGAACATTAAGGATGAAGGACGACCAATTACAGACGGTGTCTGTGTGGTGATTCTGCGCCCATTTACCTGACCGATTCACCGCTCAACGCCTTCTTCGTGGCCGCCAGGAGCGCTTCGGGACCCACGGGGGCGCCAGTGGCTTTCCTCATCCAGAGATCCGGCGCAATGCTTCCGATGGTTGCCATCCGTTCAAATTCCGCTCCCAGGTTTCCCGCCTTTTCCATCTGCTCTTCGATCTGAAACGAGATCATATGCCCCATGGGATAATCCGGAAGATAGAGAAAGGAATCGATCATGTGTGAATAGACACCGAGCAAGACCATATCGCGCGTCTTGAAGACGGGAGCGTAGTACAGATTCCAGGTGTCCTTTGCAATCTGCACCGTGGCTTGTTTCAACTGCTCGGGGGTGGCCTGGGGATGGTCGTACATCCAGTGCCAAACGGCCATGTCCACCAGTGCGACGCCGGCGATCTCATAAGTTCCCCAGAAATCATCCAACGTTTTCATCGCCTGACTCTTCGCGTCGGGATTGGCCAGCCCCAGCAGTTCCAGATCATGTCCCTGGAACACAAAAGCCAGTGCCTCCGTGAAGGCGGTATTCGGCACCCCCTGAAGCAAGTAATGGTCAATGTTGTTCATGGAGAAGGTCTGTTCGATGTTGTGTCCCATCTCATGAACCGCGATGTTATACCCCTTGTAATTCATTCCGGATTTCTCAACCCGGGTGCGCAGGTGCGCTTTTTCCGAGCGCATTCCGGCGCCCATGGCGTGGCCTGACCCGCGTGCCGGATCAACGATGATATTGTTGGCCAGATATCCGGCCCGATCCTTCGAAAACCCGAGTTTCATCAAGAGGTTTGGGATGTCCTTCTGGTAGGCCTCCGCCGTGGGATACTTGCGGGCCACGATCTCGTCCAGCTGGGCCTCCGTGTAAGCGCCCCGAGGCCGGAAACCGTTGTACCAGATGTCGAAGGGTTCCAGCGGCCTGCCGAGCCGGGACTCGATCAGTTTTGCCACCTGAGCCACAAGCGGTGACGAAACCACCTGCTCCAGCATGGCTTTCACGCGGGGCTCGGGGATTTCCCGGTTTTCGTCGAAGCGCCGTGCAATCAGGGTAGGCGCGGTCGGCGAATACGGATCGACTTTACGGGAGGCCTGAAACGTCAGCAGCAGCTTGGCATAGCGAGTGTCGGGTTCGGGTATGCTGGAGGGGACGCCCGATCCGATCCGTGATTTCTCATCCGCCGGTGTCACCACATTCGAGGAAGGATTCCAGTCCACGTGGGGATTATTGACGACGCTTTCCGGGATTGTCTGCGTCACGATCCGTTCCATGACCTGTTGAATCATCCTTTGCCTGGCAAGGCCCGATTTCGCATCGCTGTAATCGGCCTTGATTTCGTCGCGCAGATTCCAATGAGAGAGCAGGCGCAGGTCGGCCGGAAAGAGGCGCGGGCCGCCACCCTCGACAACATGCCCCATCCAGATGTTGTATTCGGAAACGTAGCGGGCGGCTTCTGCTTCCGCTTGCGCCAGGGCCAGATTCACCTCGGCGGGAACCCGCTTTGAAAATCTCTGGGCAAGCCGTGCCTCCGCCCATTCGCGCCGCGACCAGTGTTCGCCTTCGCGGAGGCGCTGGTCGAGCGTCGTCAACGGGAAATTGAGCAGGATGGTAAAGGGGAGCTTGTTCTGAAAAAAATCATCGGTCAGGTGGGCCGAGGGATCGTAGCCTCCAAAGACCTGATCGAAGGGATAGAGCGTCCCGATGTCCAGATCGATGGGGGTCCGAAACTCGCGGTTGATCTCGTGCATGTGTCCGTCGAGTTGCTCCAGGTTATGTTCGAAGCGATTGAACATAGCGTCGCGAGTGGCTGCATCGGCCGCAAAATTTGACCGCACAAAATCCTCGAACGCGGCCGCGTCACCGTCCCCGGCGCGCCAGAAATCAGACACCTGTTGCAGGCCACGTAGAAGCCTCGCCCGCTCTCCCTCTCCATATTTTGCAGTCAGTTCTTTCTCGAGCTTTGAAACGGAATTCTTCATCCAGGGCTCCTGTCGGGTGAGCGGGTCGGTGGTTGCGCTTGTTGGATCTTCAATGGATCGATCCCGGGAGTTTAGAGACAAGGGTGATGCGATGAGTAGCAGAATGGCTGCACCTAGAATGAAACCTGTTTGAGCACGCATAGTGAAATCCCCAATGGCAAATGAATGCATTCTGTAAAGGTCGTGACCGTGGGTCATGAGAAGATATCCCGCGATGGGGCCACCGCTCTCATTCTTTCCGGATCAGAGCCAGAAGGTTGGCCCTCCTTCCTTCGAGCACTTCTCCACCGAGTACTGCCTCGATGGAAGGCCCCATGCTCGGGAGGAGTAGAGCCGACCTATTCTAAAGGTTTCCCATTGCAAAATGCCAACTTTTAGGCTGAGAATGGTTTTGATTACTCCTTCTTTACTGAATTGATAAAACCCATTCCTGGAGGCGTTGCTTGAACACACTGGTCATGAAATTCGGCGGGACCTCAGTCGGTAATGCCGACGCGATACGCCATGTCGGCCGCATCGTTCGCGGCGTGCAGGCCGATTGGCCGCGGGTGGTCGTCGTTGTTTCGGCCATGAGCAAGGTCACCGACATGCTCCTCAAGGGCGCGCACACGGCGGCGGAAGGCGATGGAGAGACGTTTAAGGCACTGGCTGGAGAGTTGCGCGGAAGACATTATGACACACTCAATCACCTGGCGAAGGATCTGAGATCTCCGGTCCGCTGGGACGAGGTTCGCGTGTGGATCGATTCTCTCGTCGAGGAATTCGAAACCCTCTGCCATGCCGTCTATGTCCTGGGAGAGGCCTCCGCCCGGGCGCTCGATGCGATCTCCTCGCTGGGGGAGCGGATGAGCATTCATCTGGTGGCGTCCTATTTGCGGGAGGCGGGGATCCCTGCCGAACCGATCGAAGCGACCGAGCTCATCATGACGGACACGAATTTCCAATCCGCAAACCCGATCTCCGAACTTACGCGATCACGCACTCAGGCCAGGTTGTTCCCGCTCCTTGAAAGAGGCGTTGTCCCCGTGGTGACGGGTTTCATCGGGGCGACGGCGCAAGGTGTCGTCACCACGCTCGGGCGCGGCGGAAGCGATTTCAGCGCGGCGTTGCTGGGGGTGGCGCTCGATGCCCGTGAGGTCTGGATCTGGACGGATGTCGACGGGGTGATGACCGCCGATCCGCGGATCGTTTCAGCCGCGCGAACATTGCCTGAAATCACTTTCCGGGAGATCTCCGAGTTGGCGTACTATGGCGCCAAGGTACTGCACCCCAAGACGATCCGTCCGGTAATCGAACGCGACATCGCCCTGTGGGTGAAAAACACCTTCAACCCCTCGAGCGCCGGCACTCGCGTCGTCTCCGACGAGACGGCGCCGCATGGCACCATCCGGGCGGTGACGGCGATCCGGGGACAGACGATGCTGACCGTCGAAGGGCGCGGCATGCTCGGCGTGCCTGGCGTGGCCGCACGCACTTTCAGTGCCGTCGCCCGCACCCACACCAGTGTTTCCCTCATCACGCAGGCGTCCTCAGAACAAAGCATCTGCTTTATCGTCCCTTCGCCCGCCGCCTCCCTCGTCATGGATGCTCTCAAGGACGAATTTCGCCGCGAGCTGGAGCAGCAGAATATTGACCGGATCTGGGCGATGGAAAACGTGGTCATCATCACGGTGGTCGGGGCGGGGATGCGGCACACCCCGGGCATTGCGGGTCAGATTTTTAGTTCGCTGGGGAAAGATCGGATCAACGTCGTGGCCATTGCGCAAGGATCCTCGGAATGCAGCGTCAGTATGATTGTTGACACTGAGGATGCTGAGAAAGCGGTCCGGGAGATTCACAAGCTGATCGAGATGCGGGAAGCCTGAAATGGGGGCTTGATCCACCGCTGAGACGCGGAACGGAAGAGGGATACGAATCAGCAGGTGTTCCTTCGGCGTTTGCTGCGCCTTGTCGGTCAGGCTATGGTTCTAACTTCTTCATCAGCTCAAGCACTGCCGCCGTCATGGCCTTGACCCCGGTCCGAATGGTGGGCTCGGGTAGAGGCGCAAACAGGCTGGAGTGGAGGGAGGGGAGCGGCGTGCCCGTCCGCCTGCTCTGGGCGACTCTCTCAGGATCAACGGCTCCCAGCGTAAACATGCAGGTGGGAATCTGACGCCCTTCCAGCCCGAAGCGTCCGAAATCCTCACTGGCCATGATGGGAGCCAGCTTCACCACGTTCTCCGAACCCAGAACCTTTCTGAACGTCTCCGCCAGCCGCTCCGTCAAGGCAGGATCGTTGTACGTCGCCGGCGTTACCTCGGTATCGCTGACCATCACCTCGGGGGCCCGGTCTTCGGGGATTCCCGCCGCGGCCGCGATCCCCTTGGTGATGCGTCGGAGGGAAGCCAGAATGTGTTGACGGACCTCTTCCTTGTAGGTACGGACGGTCAACTGCAGGCGGACTTCATCGGGAATGATGTTGTGCTTTGTCCCCCCATGGATCGAACCGATCGTGACGACAGCCGGATCGAACGGCGAATCCTCTCGGCTGACAATCGTCTGGAGGGCCAGGATGACCTGGGCCGCCACGACAATCGGGTCTTTTGTGGTCTCCGGTGCTGATCCATGTCCACCCAAGCCATGGATAATAATGTCCACCGAGGTCGAACTGGCCAGCGCGTAACCCGGAGTAAAACCCACCTTCCCCGCCTCTAAACTCCCCGAGTCGTGAAGGGCCACCGCGAAGTCGGGCCTGGAAAACCGGGAATACAGCCCGTCATTGAGCATGGCCAAAGCCCCATCGATGGCTTCTTCCGCCGGCTGTCCAATCAGCATCAGCGTTCCGTGCCATTGATCCTTGATCTCCGCCAGCATTTTGGCGGTCCCCAGAAGCGAAGTCATGTGGATGTCGTGCCCGCAGGCGTGCATGACGCTGACGTCCTGGCCCGCGTCGTTCTTGGTCCTCACCTTGCTCGCGTAGGGCAGGCCGGTTTTTTCCTCGACGGGAAGGGCGTCCAACTCCGTCCGCACAAGGACCGTAGGTCCGGGACCATTTTTCATGACCGCGACTAACCCGTACCCGATTCGATCCGGGCTACTATATTTCCCCACACGGTCGGTGACTGTGTAACCGTAGGACTTCAGCTCCCTGGCCATGAACGCCGAGGTCTTCTCTTCCTGGTGGGACAGTTCGGGAGATTCGTGAAGCGTCTTGTACGTGGCGACGAGCGCTGAGAGGTTGCGGTCAATCAGGGAATCCAGCGAGGGTTGGGCCTGAAGCCCACTCGTCAAGAGCATTCCGCAAAACAAGGCGCACACAAAGAGTTTGAATTTCATTAAGGACTCCTCAGGAGATGGAAAATATTGACGCATGACAACGTCTCACGAAGTAGTAAGCTTGGGTAGCCGTGATCCCGCTTCTTGGGATCACGGGTTTTTCCTTGCCGATCGCAGAAGTCTGAGGAGGGTCTGGGGCTTCCCACTCAGCAGGCTTTCCTGTCACTCATCTCCTCATCCTCAGCAAGCCGGGGCTGTCCTAATGGCCCAAACGGGGGGACGGGGTTGAAAGCATAAAAACGGCGAAGGACGCCAGCCAGTGTTCACCGGCATAATCGCCGCTGGCGACATGAGCCAGCGCATCCTGGGCGTGGCGGTGTGCCGACTCCGACAGAACCCTGCGGGCCGGGTCCGTCACCGGCAACGCAGAGGCGATGTTGCGCATGCACCAGGCCCGGCTGAGATTGAGTCCATCCAGATGTACGAGCTTGGGATCGGTGCGATCCGTGACCATGGCCGGGCTCAACAATCCCTTAGGTTCCCCCCGTGCCACCCCGGGCAGGAATCGGTGGAACCACTTTTGAAACTCGACCGGGTTCATGACTCGCCGCATCAGGTCCGCCTCCATCAGTGCCGGGGAAAAGAAGTCTTCGCCTCCCGGTTCCCACGCCGCGGGATAATTCATGTCCGCCCCGAAATAGGTCCTGCTTCGCTCTGCAATCATCTCCTCCAGCTTTTGGTCGCCTTCCTTCTTAGCGTAGTCCAGGGCAAATGCCAATCCGAACGCGGTGTTGGGATGAACGCCCGTGCGAATCGGATAGGTTTGTTTGGGCAGAAAGCTGGTGTATCGCTTCGCGAGGGCCTCGGCGAGGGGATGCAGGTTTCGGGACCACTGTTTCCCGTCCGGATCATTCCAATCGTGAAGCTCTTCGGCCAGTTTCAGAAGCCATGCCCATCCATAGGTCCGCTCAAAGGATTGCCGGTTGGGTTGGTCCAGATAGGCCGTTTCCACCAGGAGGTATTCCGCAGTGAGATTCTGATTCAATGCCGTCCGAATCTCGCTCGCCTCCGGCAAGTTCGGAAATAGACGGAGCAGGTGGACCAGCATCCAGTGCCCATGAACCGAGGAATGCCAGTCAAAGCATCCATAGAACGCAGGATGAAGCGCGCGGGGATTTCGCACTTCGGAAGTGTCATTGATGACATGATCCGGCTTGTTGGGATACTCCTTGGTAACGCATTTGAGCGCGAGCTTGGCAAAATGCGAGGCCTCGGTCGGGTTGAGCGAGAGAGGAACCGCCTTCGTACCCTGCTTTGTAGTTTGGGTCATGGCAAGGATGGGGAGGAACAAAAGTAAGATGAGAGTCCACGGATGGAATTTTATTTTGAAATCAGTCCTCGGCAATTATTTCTCCCTCATCAGCGAGAGTCACTCATATCTCAAGGAAAATTCGGCGGGAGGAAAAACAGGGACGGAGTATACGCCTCTCCACCGAGTCGGGCAAGCCAGCGATGGCGTCATGATTTGAGCCCGGCTGGCCCGTGCGCCCCGGATTGTTTGCTTAAGCAGAATCTCTGTCTGAGATGTTTAAGGCCAGGAATGAGCACACCCGGGCAAAGACTTCGTCGCGAACTTTTCGAAAGGCATTTAACCTCTCGTCCTCTTTTTCCTTTACCACCACGGGATCGGCGATCGACCAGTGAAGACGTTGTCGTCCTCCCGGAAAAACAGGGCAGATTTCGTCCGCCTCGTCGCACAAGGTAATGACATAGTCAAACGGCTGATCCAGAAATTGGTCTATGGATTTAGACTGCTGCGCGGAGATATCAATGCCTAATTCTGCCATAACGCGGACAGCGGCAGAATGAACACCCATGGGAAGAGTTCCCGCACTGAGGACTTCGACCTCGTCTCCGCCCACATGCCGCAGGATGCCTTCAGCGATCTGACTTCGCGCGGAATTGCTGGTACACAGGAATAGAATTCTCATCAGGCTCGTGCCAGCTCAAAAATCACAGGGTCAACGCACATTCGGCTTGGCGGTCGACCGTGACAGCCCACAAGGATTATCTTTTCAACGTAATAGAGCACTAAATCGCCCTTTTGCCTCCGGCTGAAATCTCTCATGATGCCCTGTAAGTGATCCTGGCCTTCTGTTGACCCCCGACAGGTTTATTCCGGGATCTAACCTGCGGTTTAAGAGCACCACCCCCGACTTTCCAGGACAGTTTTAACCGAAGCTATAAATACTTGTCATCAAAGTTTAACATCTCGCGGCGACAATCCAAACTGATAAAGATCCCGGCGTTGCCACATGACCACGATGAGGTCCCCACATGGTGATCATTCTTCTTCTCCTAGGCATGATCGTTCTGGCGTTCCTACTGTATTGGATGCTCATGGGGACGGTGCTCAACCCAGGATGGGTCTTCTTCCTCAATCTCATGAACAATTTTCTCGAGGATTAGTGGCGGGATCGGAGAACGTAAACTCAATCAGCGAGATTCCCTGGCGTGCATGGGTCCAAGATGAAATCGACCGTCACCTTGCCGCGAAGGTTGAACTTGAAACGAAGGGCTGTTCACATGGATATCAGAGGCCAAATCGTCGATACCGCACGAAGAATTGCCATCATTCTTAATAACCAGGGGGCTCAGACACTCCCGCAGCTGAGGAAACAGCTGAGTGAGTCCAATGATGTGGTGCACCTGGCTCTCGGATGGCTCGCCCGGGACGACAAGATTGAGATTCGACGTGATCTCACAGGATGCTTCATACGATCGAAGTCCCGGGACTACAACTCCCCTCTCTCTTCATCCGCCCGGATCAAGACCATCTGAGCGAATAACTGGACCGATCAATTCCGCTTCCGCCGATGGGCCATTTTTCTTCAATCTCGGTACCAGGGCCCGCGTGCCGGAGTTGGTTGAGGCTGGAACGCCGGTCTCTGACAACCCCCCCATCGCCGCTCGGTTCAAGGCAAGAATCAAATTGACTCCAATTATCACCGTAGGAATAAGATGCGGATATAGTTTAAATATGGTTGTAAGACGCCAGTGAGCGTAGGCAGGGTGGCAGCGGGCGCATTTTTGTGCCCCCGGCATGGTAGTCCCAATTGGAGGGGCCCATTCAAGGCCCTCCACGAAAGGCAATCCAGGTCGCGTATGATCGAAATTCTTTCTCGCACTCACGATGTCACAGGAGACTATTGGCTCTTCCTGGAGCCGGAGACTCCTCCCCAGAAAATCATTCCAACAATCTCACACCAACATCTCAGGCCGCCTCCTTCGGTTAAGGCTCGCCTCATTTCTCGGTCACCGTCCTGAGAAATGGCGATCCGTGTGGTCCGATGGAATAAGTCCGCAAGGGGCTGAGACGGCATTTAAGCCATTGCAAAAAAGAGAGCGCGCTCTATTCGCTCCAAGTGTTGATGACCAGGACACTTCTGGAATTCTCAGCGGGGGTAGGTGTTTGCCAGAGTCCAGACAGAAGTCGACGACGGGCACGGGAGCCGTGGACCGTCTTTTAGGGAGTCCTCTTGAATTCAAATCCTGAGCAGGTGAATAGATGAAAACACAATTCAAGGATGTGCTGCGACGGGGATTCACACCCAAGTGGCGGATGTTTTCTCTCGGAGCGGCGTTGGTCACAGGGGTGATGTTCAACGGCTGTACCGGATCCAATAGAGCGGCGACGGACGTTGATTCTTCGACCACCGCGCCGACCGTGGGCGTCTCCAAAGTGGATCGAGAGGACCTCTCGCGCAACCTCGTGCTGGCCGCTGAGTTTCACCCGTTTCAGGAAATTGAAGTCCACGCCAAAGTGGCGGGCTTCGTGAAAGCCATGTACGTGGATGTCGGCGACCACGTCAAGGAGGGCCAACTCCTGGCTCTGATCGAGATCCCGGAACTCCAGGACGAGGTCATCCAGGCCGAAGCGGGTGTGAGGCGAAGCGCTGAAGAGATTCATCGAGCGCAGGAGGAACTGACCCGATCCCAATCCGCCCACGAGGTATCGCACCTCGCCTACCAACGACTGGCGGAAGTAACCAAGACTCAACCCCATCTGGTGGCACAGCAGGATATCGACGACTCGCTGGGTCGCGATCGAGTGGCCGAGGCGCAAGTGGCCGCCGCCCGGGCCGCGCTGGCGGCGGCTCAACAACAGCTCGAAATGTCGAAAGCAAACCAGAAGAGGCTTCAAACCCTCCTCGGGTATGCTCGAATCACGGCCCCTTTCACCGGAGTGGTGACTCAGCGTTACGCCGACACGGGAGCCTTGATTCAAGCCGGCACCTCCTCTCACACGCAGGCCATGCCGCTGATCAGGCTTTCGCAGAATGATTCGCTGCGGCTCATCATTCCCGTTCCGGAGTCCGTCGTCCCCCGCATCCACATCGGCAGCCCGGTGCAAGTGCAGGTGGCCGTGGTGGGAAAGACATTCCAGGGGACCGTTGCGCGTTTTACCGACAAACTGGATCTTGCCACGCGCACCATGGAAACCGAAGTCGACGTCTCAAATCCCAAGCTCGAACTCGTCCCGGGCATGTATGCCAATGCCTCCATCGTACTCGATCAGAAGCATGGCGTTCTCGCCGTCCCGGTCCAGGCGTTAAACCGGCATGGAGAGCAAGCCACTGTGTTCCGCGTAAACCCGCAGAATCAGATCGAAGAAGTCTCCGTGGCCCTTGGTCTGGAGAGCCCCAACAAAGCGGAGGTTCTGGGAGGTCTGAAGGAAGGGGACCTCGTGGTCGTGAGCGGTCGGAGCCAGCTCCGTCCCGGTGAAAACGTCAGACCCAAAGTCATTGAACTCCCGGTGGGCGAGGGGAAATCCTGATGTCCCGTTGGGCAATTCACAATCCTTATTTCATTATTGTCTCGTGTCTCATCGTCCTCGTGGTTGGCGTGACCAGTGTGGGCCGCATGCCGGTAGACCTGTTTCCAAGGATTAACATCCCCCAAGTGGTGGTCGCGACCTTTTATAACGGGATGCCGCCGGAGGACGTGGAGACCGAGATCACCGGCCGATTTGAGCGCTTCTTCACTCTCGGCAGCGGCATCGAACACATCGAGTCCCGCTCGCTGCCCGGCGTCAGTATCATCCAGATTTACTTTCAGCCTGGAACCAATGCGGATTCGGATGTCACCATGATTTCGAATCTGGCCATGGCGAATTTGCGGCGCCTTCCTCCAGGCACCCTGCCTCCCGTGGTTTTGAAGTTCGGCGGATCCAGCCTTCCCGTCTGCCTGGTGACCCTGAAGGGGGAAGGTCTCAGTGAGACGGCGCTGCGCGACCTGGGACAATTTGCAGTCCGAAATCAGCTGGCGACGGTCCGTGGCGCATCGGTTCCCCCGCCCTTTGGTGGGAAATACCGTCAGATCATGGTCTATGCCGACCCGTTGAGACTGGGGCCTTATCACCTCAGCCTGATGGATGTCGTCCGGGCTGTCAACGAATCCAATCTCATTCTCCCCGCCGGCGATGCCAAAATCGGACCTTATGATTACAACATTTACACCAATAGCCAGATTCACAATGTGGCGGAGATCAATGATATCCCGGTAAAGACCCGGGGACAGCGTTCCGTGACGGTAGGCGATCTTGGAGGGGCGGCCGACGCACACCAGATACAGACCAACATCGTCCGGGTGGACGGACAACGCTCGGTCTATCTCCCCATCTTGAAACAGGGCGGGGGCACCAACACCATCGCGGTGGTGGATGGAATCAAGTCCGTCATTTCCCGTCTCAGCGATATTCCGAGGCAACTCATGGCCCGGGTGGTCTTTGACCAGTCGTCGTTTGTCAAGGCCGCCATTCATGCGGTGGTGTTTGCGGCGGCCATTGGTCTCTTCCTGACCTGTGTTCTGATTCTCGTTTTCCTGGCCAGCCTGCGTGCCACGGTCGCGGTGTTTCTCTCGGTACCCCTTTCCATCCTGGCGACCTCCATCCCTCTCTATTTCGGCGGGAGTTCCGTGAACACGATGATTCTCGGCGGGATGGCGCTGGCCTTCTCCCGCCTGATCTACAATGCGGTCGTCGTGCTCGAAAACATCTTCCGCCATCTCGAAAAGGGCGAGTCGTCGAAAGAGGCGGCTGAGAAGGGCGGCAAGGAGGTGGCGCTGCCGGTGCTGGCGGCCACGCTTGCCACTGCCGTTGTATTTTTTCCGGTGACCTTCCTCTATGGGGTCAGCCGGTTTCTCTTTTCGGCCCTGGCATTGGCGGTGGTCCTGGCTTTGATCGCTTCGTACGTGGTTGCTATGACCATCGTTCCCTTGTTCTGCGCCAAATTGATCGGCCCCCTTCCCCGGAGAACCGATGAGACGGGCGGCGCCGGTGAAGCTCCACCGCTGCTCGCGAAAACACCGCCACGGAAATCGTTCAGCCACCGGTTCAATCAGATTTTCAACCGCTCGCTCGACAGGTATGAAAAGCTCCTCCGGAAGGCGTTGAATAAACCTGTGCCGGTCGTTGCAGCCGTGATGGGAATCTTCATTTTGAGCTTGGGGCTCTATCCATGGCTGGGTGTGGCCTTCTTTCCGAGAACCGATGCCGGCCAGTTTGTCATTAACTTAAAGGCTCCCTCGGGAACGCGCATTGAGGGGACCGATCAACTCGTGAAGCGGGTGGAATCCCTGGTCCGTGACGTCGTGTCACCCCGCGACCATTCAGGTGAGCCTGACTGCCGAACACGGCATTGGAAGCTACGATTACATGGACCGGCTGAGGCATCGCTTGGCGCTTGAACTTCCCGACGTGAGCGCCTTTCTCCAGTCGGGGGGATTACAGGATGCCGTGCTCAACCGGGGGCTCCCCGCCCCCATCGATATACAGAACGCGGTATTGAATTATGAGCTGGGCTCATTGCCCTAACCTTGGGGCGGCCAACTTTCCACCGGGCCCAGATCACTTGAGTTGGTTTCTCTGCGCTGCCCTCCTTTGGCCTGAATCAAACCTCCCTTTTCGAAGTGGATGCGCGCTCTGGTGTCAACGAATCCGTCTTTTCGAGTCCATGTCCCTTCCCCGCTGAGAGCGTGCCACCCCCATTTTCTCTTTTGACGCCTTGATTCTCCCGGCCCGCTTGTGACACCCTGCGACTCCTCCCCCCCATCTTCGAGGCGATTCGCTCCCAAGCGCTCCCTTCAGAGTTTTTAACACAATCATCATGTTGGTTTAATGTTCCCTTAATGTGAATCTTCGATGATGTCATCCTCTTAAAAGATTAGGAACATCTCGAGGAATGAAGGCGTGGATTCAACGGATGAACCCCGAGGAAACCGCTCATCACTGAATACTCTTTCTTGACTCGAAGGCCATGGTTCGTTGGAGCCGGGCAGCCCAAGAATGCTCATGCCAGCCTGGGTTATTTCGATCCGCGTTATGTGCCTCCTTGATGAAGCTTAACCGGCGTTTAACGCGGATGTAACCTGATTGTAACAAATGAAACGGTAGACTCAATTCAGCGCAAAGGGAGAAACCATGAAAAACATTGTGTTAGCACTTGGTCTGATCCTCATGCTTATGGGATTGTTGGTTGTAGGGGCGGCACCTGTCCGCGCCCAGGCTCAACTGAACGGCGCCGGGGCCACCTTTCCCTATCCCATTTACTCCAAGTGGTTCGATGAGTACCACAAGCTGCATCCCGATATCCAGATCAACTATCAGTCCATCGGGAGTGGCGGCGGAATTCAACAACTGCTGAAGAGCACGGTGGACTTTGGCGCCAGCGATGGACCGATGACCGATGAACAGTTGGGTCAGGCCAAGATTCCGATCCTGCACTTTCCGACCGTTCTCGGCGCGGACGTGCCCACGTACAATATCCCCGGCGTCACCGCGGAACTGAACTTCACCCCTGATGCGTTGGCGGGTATTTTCCTGGGCCGCATCACCAAGTGGAATGACCCCGCCATTACACGCGACAACCCCAACGTGAAACTCCCGAATCAGGACATCATCGTGGTCCACCGGTCGGATGGCAGTGGAACCACTTACATCTGGACGGACTTTCTCTCCAAGGTCAGCACGGAGTGGCAGACCAAGGTGGGGAAAGGAACTTCGGTCAATTGGCCCGTGGGCCTGGGCGGAAAAGGAAATGAAGGGGTCACGGGGGTCGTGAAACAAACCACCGGGGCGATGGGTTATGTCGAACTGATTTACGCCATCCAGAACAAGCTGCCCTACGGAAAGGTGAGGAATGCGGCGGGAGTCTTTGTCAAGGCCGATCTGAATTCGGTGACCGAAGCCGCCCAGGGAGCAGCTGCCAACATGCCGGATGATTTCCGGGTTTCCATCACCAACGCCCCCGGGAAAGGCAGCTACCCCATTTCGAGCTTCACGTGGCTGCTGGTGCCCCAACAGATTGCCGCTGCCAATAAGGGGAAAGTGCTCGTCGATTTCCTGAAGTGGATGGTGGGAGATGGCCAGAAATTCACAACGGCACTGGCGTATGCCCCTCTTCCGAAGGCCGTCGTCGCCAAGGAAGAGAAAGCCATCACCAGGATTAAGTATTGATCCGGGAGAACAGGTGAGAATCTCCAGGGAGTGGTTCCGGCATTATCCAATGAACTCCTGTGTGCAGGTGAATGCCCGCGGGGCTGGGTGCAAGGTTCCAGCCCCATTTTTTCAGGCGAGTTTTGGAAATCACTGACCTCCATGAATGAACAGTTGGTAAGCGAGCCTCCGGAGATCGCGGCCCTCTCAGCCCCTCCATCCCTGTTTTCACGTTCGTGGACCCAGCGCTTCCGGATGGGAGATCTGGTTGCCCGCGGGATCACTTTCCTGGCCGCCCTCTCGGTTCTCGTGATCACGGGGGCTCTGGCGTGGGAACTGTACAAGGGCTCGGTGCCGAGCCTCAATGCATTCGGCTGGAGTTTTGTTACCCAGAAGACCTGGGATCCAGTCTTCTTATCCTTCGGCTCCATCACCTTTATGTTTGGAACCCTCGTCACTTCCGTGATTGCGCTTCTGGTGGCGGTGCCGGTCGGGATTGGGGCGGCGATTTTTCTAGCCGAACTGGCGCCCCGGGCCATTTCTTCGGCTCTGACCTTCGTGATCGAGTTATTGGCGGCAGTTCCGAGCGTCATTTACGGCCTGCTGGGAATCTTCGTCCTGGTTCCGTTCATGCGCGAGCATGGCGGAGCTTGGTTGAAAGCAGCCCTGGGGTTCCTTCCGATTTTTTCGGGACCCAACTACGGGGTGGGTGTGCTCACGGCTGGAATCGTGTTGGCCGTGATGATCGTTCCTTTCATTATTTCGATCTCCCGGGAAGTGCTCCTGGCCGTTCCTCGCGAGCAGCGCGAGGCGTCCATGGCGTTGGGGGCGACGCACTGGGAGACCACGTGGCATGTCGCCCTGGTCTACGCGCGATCGGGGATTTTTGGATCCATTTTTCTGGCGCTGGCTCGCTCCCTCGGCGAGACGATGGCGGTGACGATGGTAATCGGGAACACGCCACAGATCTCTGCCTCGCTCTTCGCGCCCGGGTACACCATGGCCGCGGTCATTGCCAACGAGTTCACGGAGGCGACCGGGGATCTTTATTTGAGCGCCCTGGTGGAGATCGGGCTGCTGCTCTTTGTGATGACCATGATCATCAACGCCCTGGCGCGACTGTTGCTCTGGAGCACGGTGCGCAAACAGGGAGCGGCGGCATGAGCCGGAGCTTCGATGTGGAGCCGACGTCCCCGTCGGCTGCGGTCATGAATCATAGTTCGACCGGGGTCTTAATCCTGCAAGGGAGGCAGACGAGGACGTCTGCCCCACGAGAGTCGAATGCGTAGAAAGATCACCAATTACCTGGTTTTCTCCCTGACATCGCTCTGTGCGCTGCTGGCGGTTTCCGTCCTGCTGTTTATTCTCGGTTACCTCCTTTGGCACGGGGGGAGGTCCATCAATTGGGCATTCCTGACCCAGCTTCCCAAACCGGTGGGTGAATCCGGTGGTGGAATTTCCAACGCGATTGTCGGGTCGTGCAAGATCATCCTGATTGCCGCCCTGTTCGGAGTTCCCCTTGGATTTCTGGGAGCCCTCTACCTTGTGGAGTATGGCGGAACGAGGTTCAATTTTGGCGTCCGCTATGCCACCGACCTGCTCAACGGTGTTCCTTCGATCGTCATTGGCATCTTTGCCTACACCCTGATCGTGCTTCGGACGAGACATTTCTCGGCCTGGGCGGGGGGATTCGCGTTGGGGATCATGATGATTCCCACGGCGCTGCGAAGCACGGAGGAATTCCTGCGCCTGGTCCCCCGGGAACTGAGAGAGGCGGCCTACGCGCTGGGGGCCCCGCAATGGAAGGTGATTGTAACGGTCGTGATCCCGGTCGCTATGCGCGGGATCCTGACGGGGATTATGTTGTCGGTGGCCCGGATCGCGGGCGAGACCGCCCCGCTGCTCTTTACCTCCTTCGGGAACCGGTTTTGGTCGCACGGCTTGAATGAGCCGACGGCCTCGTTGCCCGTGATGATCTTCACTTACGCCGTCGGGCCCTATGACGACTGGCACCAACAGGCCTGGGCCGCCGGATTGATCCTGTTGTTGGGCGTCCTGCTGACCAATATTGTGGTGCGGGTATTTTTGCGAGATTCGGGACACGCTTATTTATAGCCCGCTGCCGGGTCCCGCCGGCCAATGTGGTGGTGGCGGTATTTTACCGACCCCGGATTGTGGGACCTGGGAACGGCTGATCATTACTACCCGCGGAGAAGGATCGTTTCATGAGCACTCCGGAGAATCTCGATGAACAGGAAAGCAGGATTCCTCAGATGAGGTTTGATCGGATGGAAGTCGAAGAGGAAGAGATGTCCCCATCGAATACAGAAAACGGACAGACGCCGGCCATCACCTTGCTTAGAACGGAACTTCCCCCGGGGACCTCGCCCAACCGCACCTTGCAGGCGGTGAAAGTATCCGCGGAGCACCTCAACTTCTTCTATGGACAGAAGCAGGCGCTGGAGGACATCTGCATTCAGATCCGGGAGCAGTGCGTCACTGCCTTCATTGGTCCCTCGGGCTGCGGCAAATCGACCTTTCTGCGGACGATGAATCGGATGAACGACCTGATCCCGGGCGCAAGGGTGGACGGGACGGTGCTCATTGATGGACGGGATATTTATGCCCGCCAGGCAGACCCCATCGAGCTGCGCCGCCGCGTGGGAATGATCTTTCAAAAATCCAACCCCTTTCCCAAATCCATTTATGAGAACGTGGCCTACGGACTTCGCATCAACAGACTGGCACACTCCAAGAAGGCCCTGGACGAAGTGGTGGAACGAACCCTCCGCGGAGCGGCGTTGTGGGATGAGGTGAAAGACTCACTCCATAAATCCGCTCTGGCTCTTTCCGGGGGACAGCAGCAGCGGCTGTGCATCGCACGCGCCCTGGCCATCGAGCCGGAGATCCTGCTGATGGACGAACCCGCCTCCGCGCTCGATCCGATCTCCACTGCCAAGATCGAAGAACTGATCTTTGAACTGAAGAAACAATACACGATCGTCATCGTCACACACAACATGCAGCAGGCTGCTCGCGTCAGTGATTTTACCGGCTTCTTTCTCATTGGAAGATTGATGGAATTCGGCGACACCCGAAGAATCTTCACGAACCCGGTCAAAAAGGAGACAGAGGATTACATCACGGGTCGTTTCGGTTAAAATGAGGCCTCCGAATCATGCCGACGACCCGGAGAATGTCCGATGAAACCATGGATGCGCGCTTCATTGTTTTGCTGTTTGGTGAGTTTATGTGCCTCGTTCACCCTGGGGGCGGAGGAGGGACCGGCTGTCAAGGAATTCAAGATGACGGCGAAGAAGTATGAATTCACACCCAACGAAATCCGGGTCAAACAAGGAGACACGGTTAAAAGGAATGGGAGCTAACGCGATCCTGACACCTAACACCTAATACCTAACACCTGATTTCCCCATGCATCGACACTTTGAAGAAGATCTTTCCGAATTGAAACAGAAGCTGCTCGCCATGGGCTCACTGGTGGAGCGGGCCTTGCACCAGGCCATCAAGGCGCTGGTGGAGCGTGATGCCCAGTTGGGACTTCAAGTCTTTGAAGGCGAAGAGGCCATCAACATGCTCCAGATTGAGATCGACGACCGGGCCATGCGTCTGCTGGCGTTGCAGCAGCCCATGGCGACGGACCTGCGCCTCATTGCCTCGGCGGTCAAGATCAACAACGACCTCGAACGCATCGGCGATCTCTGTGTCAACATAGCGCAGCGAGTGCTTTCGCTGATCAATCAGCCGCCCATTTCCCCGATGATCGATCTGCCAAGAATGGCAGCGCTGGCCGAAAAGATGCTGCACGACGGCTTGGACGCCTTTGTCAACCGCAATGCCGACCTCGCCCGCAATGTCCTTGAAAGCGATGACAAGGTCGACCGCCTGAGGGATGATATTTTCCAGGAACTGGTTCGGTTCATGACCTCGCATCCCGATGCGGTTCAGCGCGGTATTGACCTGCTGCTGATCTCCCGGAATATCGAACGCGTCGCGGACCATGCCACCAATGTCGCGGAAGACGTGATCTACGTCGTGGCGGGCAGGGACGTCCGCCACCACATCGAAGAAACGATCCGCCCCAATTGACCTTGCCCCTCGCGAAAGCAGGAGACCGGCTCCATGTTCGAGACCCACTGATCTTCTCCCCCCACAACAGCGACGCCCACCCTCCGGACGCCACACTTGGCCGCTGCGGGTCATGGCATTTAACCGTCGATCTCCCGGCTCGAACCGATGAAAGGATCAACCGAGGTGTCCTGATGCTGGAAAGAAGGATTTACGACCTGATCGAAGAAGCCTCCACGGGAGAGCACAGCGGAAGCTTTGGGGTCCATTTGCTGGACAGGCTGTATTCCACTTTCGCAGAGGACCTCGGAATCTCCTCGTGTGAACTCTGGCAACGGCTGAAGGGCGAAACTCGTCGGGTGAGCGCGCGAGGAGAAGCGCTCTCCCCGGAGTTTTCCCACGGGCTGCAGGCCCTATCGCGTCGACATAAGAAATCAAATCCATTCTGGCACCCCGGGAACGAGATCCACCTTCCGGTCGCCGTGGTGATGTTCGGGAGAAAACAGAAGTCATTCCTGACGTTTTACTTCCGCCCGGCGGTGCTCGAGACCGACCGCGAAAGAATTGAGGAGACGATCCTCCTCATCACCCGCCTGGTCACCATGTTCGTCCAAAAGCATGAGGAGAGAAACCAGTTGCATGAGATCCTCTCTCTTTCCAGGCATCAACAGCAACGATTGCTGTCCCAGAGTCAACCGTTTTTTGCCGGATATGAAATGCTGGCTCACTCGGACCCGTCCGAGATTGTGGGCGGGGATTACTACAACTTGGAGCTGTTGTCGCCGGAGGTCCTGGCTGTCACCATCGCGGATGCGAAGGGGAAGGGTTTCATCGCCGCCGTCCAAATCACGGCGCTGCATCGCTGTGTGCGCCTGGTTAATCGTGAACCGCTGAAACTCACGGCAAAGATGGGGAGGTTAAATCAAGCATTTAACGACGAAGGGGACGACCGGGATCTGATCTCTGCGGTTTTGTGCGAGCTCCATCAGGATGGCCGGTTCCTGTATGTCAACGCGTCGCATCCCTATCCTTTGCTGCGGCGCGGGCATGAATTGATCGAACTGGACGAGGGCGGCCTGTTTGTCGGCCTTCAACCCGAAGCGAAATACCGTTTTGGAATGGTGGAGATGGCGCGTGGCGACCTGCTCTGCCTTTATACGGACGGGATCTCCGAATCGGAAAGCGGAGAACAGGACCACCTCCCTCAGATGAAGGACTTGCTCATTCAGGAGGGCGAACGGCCACTGCGAGAACTGGCTGAGTCAATTTTGAGCCTCACCAGCAGTCGGGAAAACCGGGATGACCGCACCCTCTTGATGATCCGCCGACTGTAATCGAAGGTCCACGGGGTTTTCCTTTTGGGTCCCGTGAAACGGACCCGGCCTGCTCCGCCTGACGCAGAGCAGGCCGGGTCATTCTTATTTATGCACTAGAGTTCGCGGTCAGATTTCTTGTTTGATGGCTGCCCCGTGGAGGTATCGAGGAAGAGACGATCCGAACGACCTCCTTTGAAATCAAAAAGATTCAACAACGAGCCGGCCTTTTCATCAAACGATTGACCGCCGATCCGGCCAAGCCCCCAGTTGTCTTCGATAAAACGCAGGATGGAGCTTTGATCACTCACCGAATGGTCGACAAAGTTCTCTTTGGAGAAAGGTGATATGACCAGCAAGGGCAGCCGGGGTCCGTAACCACACCGGCCCTGAAGAGACCCCGCGGCCGCCGTTCCACAGGATCCAGGTCCCGTAAGGGCATCCAGGCTGGTGCTCGACTGACTGACGATGGGCGGCATCACATGGTCATACCACCCGTCCGAGTCATCATAGGCGATAACGACTGCCGTGCTCTCCCATTCGCGCAGTGTCTGCAGGCGATTGACGGTGTCGACGAGGAAGGCTTGCTCGGCGACCGGGTCGGAGTATCCCGCATGACCATCCTGAAATGCGCGTGCCTTGAGGAAGCTGACCGCGGGAAGGTGGCCTGAATGTGCCGCACTCCAAAAGTCGATCAAATCGTATTGGTGATTCGCTTGATCCGTTTTGCCGATCATATCGACCGCGCTGGGCGACAGATGGTGTGGATTGGCCGTAGAGACATAGTATTGGAACGGTTCGTGATGGGGGATGTAGTCCTTGGTACTCAGTCCAGTGCTGCCGGTATGGGCCGTGCCACAGACCGCGGTTCCATTGACCACCGAACTCGGACGAAACCCTCCTTGGAACCAGCCCCAGGTCACGCCGGCCGTATTCAATAAATCGCCGACGTTGGTCCCAGTCATCCCCAACACTTCTCGGGTGGAGCAATCGTCGAAACGTGGCTGAGGATCGCCAATCACCGCAGACGCAATGGAGTCCTGGCCGAAGGGCGTCGTGAGATTACTAACATCCGCACCCGAAGTCTGTCCCGAAACCAGGTTCAGGGCACCCGGAGAGGAAGGGCCGAAGACCGTTCCAAAATGGTTGTCACTCATCGCGAAATGCTGCGCATAGTTCCAGAGCGCCGTGACGGTATTTCCATCGAAGTAACCCATCACCTGGTGGGGATTGCACCCGGGGCCACTGTTGCCCGCAAATTCCACAAACTTGTCGAGGAGCCCGGCGTGATAGGCCTTCTGCTCGTCCGTGTAGCCGTGATCCTGATCGCAAGTCGCTGCCTGGCTGCGGTCGAGCCGAAAGGGATTTGCGGAGTTCGTGTTATTGGTCAATAAGTCCGCCGGAAGCCCATCCACCGAGGGTGTTCCCGGCCGGGCCTTAAACGTCGGCTCTCCGACCGGATTCGTCGCCATGGGGTAGGTGGCAAAGTAGTGATCGAACGAAACGTTCTCCTGAAAGATGACGATGACATGCTTAATGGGAGTCGTGGTCCGGGGCTCAGAGTCTTCGCACCGTATTGCGGACCCACCTAAAGAGATGATCGACAATGCAAGAACCAGTGATGTCTTTCCAACGAGGGACTTGAAATTCATTCTTCGAAACATACGGTTTCCTCCCTTGGCTTCGATAGCCAGGATTCATCCGGCGAAGGGGATCTTCGCCGGGTCAATGGATTTGAAGGCTAACGGGCGGAGTCTAAGGGAAGAGTGTTTAAGGAATGTGAGGGGGGTGTTAAGTTTGTATTAAGCCCGACCAACTTAGGGCCCTGGAAAGTATTCCAGGAGCGGGGTAACAGGCGCGAGGATGAATTTCATTCCCTCCCGTTATCCGGCCATCCCTAAACGTTCACGGGTAATCTCAAAGCGGATAACTCGTTCTTCGGACCCTTTTCCGGTAGGCACAAAACCGTTCTTCTCCAGGACCCGGATGGACAGCAAGAGCTCGGGATAGGTTTCGGCGATGACGCGGTTGACCCGCGGATGATCGAACGCCCACTTCAGCAACCCTCTGACCGCTTCCGTCGCATACCCACGACCCTGGTATGGTTCCATCAAAGAGTAGCCCACCTCAACCGTGCCATCCTGCGAAGGCTTACCCTTGAAGCCGCCGTTGCCGATTGCGGTTCGCTCCCTGGGGTCAGGGGTGCGAAGGACAAAGTACCAGGTGGCCCATCCCACCCCGTCGGGATTCTCAAGCAAGTATCGCAGGGTCCAGTTCATCGATTGGGCATCGTTTAAGGGAGGCGGCCAATCCTCGGAGACGTGGACCCCCAGCCGGCGCGAAAACTCCTCTATGCCCTCCATCTCCGTACGGGCGAGTTCCGCGGTGGCGGCAATCAGATCCATCCTCTCTGTGGATATTATCTTTTCGTCCATGTTTGGTCTCTCCGGTTGCCCCAAGCGACTTTCTTGGTGCGCGGGAGTTCGGAAGGGCCACGACTGTTCAGCACGACAACCATCCAGCGACCACACGAAAAAGGATGCGCCCTCGTGTGCGATCCTGGAAGTGCTCAGTGCGCACATTTTCAATGCCCTGAGATTGATCAGTTTCCCGGGCTATTTGAGGATGTCGATGATTTGGGTTACGCTGCGTCTCTCGCCAAGCCGGATGACACGGAGCACGGTGCTGATCAGAGCTCCCGGATGTCGGATGGCCTGGCCGATCAGGGCCGTCTCAGCGTCAATCAATTCGATCTGGGAGGCCTGATCCGCGTTTGTTAGGGGCGCCAGGCGAACGGCCACTTCCCAGGCATGTTCCCGGGCCTTCTCCATGCTGAAATTAATAATCGCCTCGTCGGTCTTCCCGGCGATCTGGTCTAACAAGCGTAACGTGGGCCACACCGTTTCCAGTTCGCGTTCCACCCCGCTGACCAGGGACGCCAGGATCTGATTGATCTTCCCGAAATCGGTTTTGAGTCCCTGAATTGAATCCCCGGCACAGGTTCTCGCCGCAGCAATCCCCAAGTCGAGATTGATGTGAGCGTTCATTCCCAGGAGCAAATGCTGGAGTACGATGGGCCACCACCCGGAGGAGGTCTCTAAGGCAATCTGCCAGGACCGGGTGGTGTGAGGCCCTTGCCGGCGCTGCTCGAGGGCCTCGAGGTAGCGGTTGGCAAATACAACATCCAGGTGCTCCATCCTCGGCCCGTCTTCAAACAGACCTTCTTCAATGCCATTCTTTACTTGAATCGTCACCCTCCGATAAAGGGCGGCGAAATAACCGAGGCGGCTGCGCTCCTGAGATGAGAAATCGACGATCTCGTCCAGCCGCTGGATGACTTCATCAATTGAGTTTGCGAGAATATCCGTTTCTCCTGCAAAACCGTTCCCTGGCGCCTTGATAAGGGTGGAATCCTAGGGTACGACCGCTCCGCGGACTTCAAAATTGATGGAGTCAAGGATGTGCATCGATCCATCCACTAACGCCAGGGTGTGTTTGCCTGCCCTGGGTGTCCAAGGCAGAGCGGACCCCGCGGACCCGATTTCTTCTCCATCCAGGGACCACAGAAGGCGGTGGTCAGAGGGCCGGGATTCAAAGAGAACCTTCTGCTGTTCCCCCGGAATATCCGGATCCAAGGCAATGATCGTGCCGCCGGCCGGATAAACGATCCGGAAATTCGCGAGCGCCGAAGCTGGCCGGATTTCGAGGGGTTCTGTCCCCTTGAGAAACCATTCGTTGAGGCTTTCGCCGGAATCAGAGATTTCGATTCTCCTGGCGATTACCCCTGCGGGGGGCGCGGGCGGAGAACTCGGCTGATCGCGATGCAGCCAGTTCATGATTTCGACCCACACCGGAGCTGCACCGGTGATTCCGCTCACGTTCCACATGGGCTCCCCCGAAAAATTACCGGCCCAGACGCCGACGGTGTACCGGCTCGAGTACCCCACACACCAGTTGTCGCGCATGTCCTTGCTGGTCCCGGTCTTTACCGCCGTCCAGAACCGGGTGGAAAGCGGGCTCTCCAATTCGAAGGTCTCGGTCCGGCTCGCCCGGTCAGAAAGGATGTCCGCTACGAGAAAAGCGGCACCCCGAGACACAGCGCGGCGGGGAGGGGCTTCCGGGGCCTCGCCGAAAGTCAGACGAAGAGGACTCCACAGGCCGCCGTTCGCCAAGGTTCGATAGGCATTGACGAGATCCCAGAGTGAAATATCCGCGGAGCCCAAAGCCAGGGAAGGGCCATAGAAATCGGCAGGCCGAAGATCCCGAATCCCCAGGTCGCCCAGTCTCCTGACGAAGGCATCAACGCCGACTAGATTGAGGGTTTTCACGGCAGGAATGTTCAAAGAAGATGCCAGCGCGATTCGCGCCGTCACACGGCCGTGAAACCGGTTATCATAATTTTCGGGGCGGTAGATTCCGTTCACGGCAGGGAGATCGAGAGGGCTGTCGTCAATCAAAGAAGCCGGAGTCATCAGCCGCTCTTCAAACGCAAGGCTGTAGAGAAACGGTTTCAAGATGGATCCTGCCTGGCGCCGGGCGCGGGTTCCATCCACATAGCGCGCGCTTGCCAGATTTCCAACGTTTCCCACGTAAGCCAACACCTCGCCCGTCTGGTTGTCGACCACCAGAGCCGCTCCATCGTGCACGTTCTGCTCCCTCACCGAGAGGAGGTGACGCTCGAGGGTTTCAACGGCAAATCGTTGGAGGGTTCCGTCCACAGTGCATACGATCGAATGGGTGGTCTCGGAAGTTGCCTTCGTCTTCCCCGCCTCCAGCAAACGCCAGGCCACATGTGGGGCCAGTGCCATCTCCGGCTGGACAGAGTAAGGCTTTGTTAGAACCTCCCTGGTCTTCGTCTGCACATCCGCAGGATCCAAGTGCAACCCCAGGGCGTCCGAGAGTTGACAAGCGCGCGTTGCAACCTGATCCACGGAGGCATTCGGAGCTCGAAGCAAGGCTGCCATAATGACCGCCTCAGGATTGCTCAATCCGTGAGGTTGCTTATCAAACAGGCCTCGGGAAGCGACGGCGATGCCCTGCAACTCTCCACGAAAGCTGACCAGGTTGAGATAAGCCTCCAGGATCTGTGGCTTCGACCAATACCTCTCCAACTGGCGCGCCGCCTGGATCTGCATCAGCTTCTGCCACAAGGAACGGCGGCCTCTCTGTCGCTGCAGCTCGCGGCTCAACTTCCCGGCAAGCTGCATCGTGATCGTGCTGGCACCCCTCAGATTCTCGGAAGAGAACCCCTTAAGCAACACCCCGCCCATCGCCCTCCAGTCCACCCCTCTGTGTTTAAAGAAATTTCTGTCTTCCGCACGGAGGACGGCGGATTGCAGGGCTGGGGAAATTCCATCCAATGGCACCCAGTCCAGCCGTCTCCGTTGATTGTCGACCCTCAATTCGTGAATGACCTCGAGGTGACGATCCAGGAGGACAGCATCGGAGCGTCGATAATCCTTGCGCACTTCCTCAAAAGGCGGCGGAATGAAAGAAGGGGAAACAACGGAAAAGAGAACAAACGCAAGCAGGCCAGCACCCACGAATAGAGCTGCCACTCCCCAAAACCACAGGACGAACCGGCTTCTTCGATGGACCCTGTCCTCGGCCCTTCGTATCGAGCTGTTTGTTTCCTGTTCTTCAGCGTTGTTCACTGACCACCTGGATTGCCGCATTGGGGTATTCTCCGAACATCTCGGGAGAATAGAGCGCTTCGACCCGCGTCGGGGGCAGATTGAAGATTCCTTCGCTGTTCAACCGCACCGTGTATTCAACCGTCCATTTGCCCTTCGGGACATAATGGTAATACGCACGGAATGCTTCCGAAGAGCGTTCTTCGAACGCCGGCCAGATCCATCCCTTGCGGGCTTCACCGCGGGTGGCGAGCATGGAGTCTCTTCCCAGTCCCGTTCCCAGGATTGCGGCCCCTGCAGGGATGGGATCGTTCACCACCACCCAGGTCATGTCGGATTGGCCTTCCAATTGGAGATGAACTCGAATCAGGTCGCCTTTACTCCAGACCCCCTTTGTTTTCTGTTCAACCGGGGTCAATGTCTTCGTGATCTTATATCCGGTGGAAAAGGGCTCCTTCAATGGTATCGCCGCAAGACTTTGAATCGTCGCCCAAGGCTTCCCCGCCGAAGCCGGGCTAAGCGTCAACTGGCTCTGTTGGGGCGGCCAGCCAAACGAAAGCGTCTGGCCCTTCGGAGAGGCGGACCAGTCGACCGCCTGGGTCAGCGACAAAAGCCGGACCGCACTCTGTCCCGAGACCGGGGTCTTCTCAAAAGCATTGGAGAACTTTTCCATGGCGAGGACGCCAAAAGCGTTTGCGACGGTTGTATCCCAATGCCCCCGATGTTGCCGACCCAAGGCGCCACGCACCAGTCTCGGCATGTCTTCCTTCCACCGGGGAAAATCCAACAGAGAAAGAACCAGACGAACCGCATTTGAGTCATTAGAAACCATCAACCACCACCAGCAGTCTGTCGTATCGGTCGAAAATCCCATGGTGGTTCCCTGGAAGTTGAGTCGAGACCTCAGAATCTGTTCCGCCTGGCCCAGTTTCTGCTCCCGATCACGGAGGTTCGACGATCTTCCCAGAATATTGAACCAGTCGATGACTGCCGACGTGGGCCAAAGGTTGGGCTCGACCGTAATGGAGGAAAGCAAATTGGGGTCTATTGGCCCCAGGCGCGACAAGGCCTCCACCGCGGCGATCTTTCGGATTGACAGATCGGTCGTCGGGAGCGAGGACCACCGGACAATCCGCCCCTCGACAAATCCACGAAGCCCGTTTGCCATGCGTTGCTCAACGCCCGATGGAATCTTCCACCCCGCTTCATGGGCGATCGACAGGATGTAGGACGTCAGCACATCGCTGCCCTGTAACATGGATGGAAAATATTTCGCAAGACCGTCCCCATCAAGGTAGGATGGCATGCGCTCCATCAATCGGCCCCAGCGCTGCTCCTCTCTGAGGGCGATGGCCTTTGAGACCTCCTGTTCGAGGCAGGAATAAGGGTAATCCTTCATGTACTCGGTTATCCCGTCCATCCCGTCCACGAGAGTCGGGCGGAGAGATACCCGGAGGCCGCCGCGTCCCGGGAGTGCGTCCTTGGGTCGATCCACCTCGACATGGACCTCTTTTTCAATCTGCAACAACGTCGCCTGGAAGATTCGAACGGGGACTGCAGGCACGACCTTCTGGACGACTGCCAGCCGGTCACTGCTTCCTTCAGAACCTCTGGCATCGATCTCATACCTGAGCGAATCAGCACCCACCGGCGCCACAAGGTTCCAGCCGATAATCCTCGACTCACCTGGCTGGAGTTGCACATTGGCAGGTTTCAGGGCCTCACGAAGCCCTTTGACCTGTCCCGACACCTGGACTTCCATCTTCTGCTCGGTCGCGTTGCGCAGGGTGAATTCTGAACGGAACCGATCGTTTTCACGGACCACGGGGGCAATTCCGGAGAAGATCATCAAGTCCTGGGTCGATCGGATCGAAGTGAATCCCGTTCCAAAGCGTTCCAATCCCCCGGTCGCCACCGCCACGATACGAAAACTCGTCAATGAATCATTCAGCGGAATTTCCACGGACGCTTCCCCGTTTTCGTCCAGAGGCACACGCCCTTTCCACAGAAGCAATGTATCGAATAGTTCACGAGTGCTTTGCTTTCCTCCTCCGCCGCCGGTGGGCAATGCCTTCAGGCCAAAGTGCCGTTTTCCGATGACATGAGTCTGTGCAGTCGAGGTCCGAACCCCATAGCCTCGCCGTCCCATCATGGAGTTCAGCAGCTGCCAACTCCCATTGGGCATCAATTCCAAAAGGCCTTCGTCGACGGCCGCCACCGCCACCTCGCTTCCACGCGGAGGCGCCTTTCCATCAGGGGTCTTCACCGCGATTGCAACCCTTGCTTTTTCCCGGATCTTATACACGGGTCGGTCTGTCGTGACTTTGACGTTCAGTTCGTGCGCTTTCCAACCCACATTAATTTGAGCAATACCCAGCTTGTAGGACGGGCGGCCCAGGTCGATGGTGGCGGTGGGCTGCACCCCGCTCACCCGTTCCCGCACCAGCAAGACCGAGACAAAAACATTAGGAGCGAAACTGCCTTTCACCGGGACTTCAATGACCGGCTCACTGCCGGAGACTCTGGTGACAAAAGCCTCCACAACGCCTTCCCGTTCCACCGAAACCAGGGCAGTGGCCTCCTTAAACGGCATCCGGACCTGGAACCTTGCGGTCTCTCCAGGCTCATAACGCTTCTTTTCCGGAAGGACATCGATGCGGTCATCATTCGTGGCAGCGAACCACCATTGGTCCTTGCCGGCGACCCAGACCTCCCGGTTCGCTGTTGATTCCCGGTTTGATGGGTCTGTTGTCGAAGCCTGAAGAATTACATTTCCGGAGATAGGCGATTTGGCCTGGCAAAACAACAAGCCCTTCGGGTTGGTCTTTCCATTACAGATAGCCTGAATCTCTTTCACCTCATAGTAATTCTCGTACGCATAAAAGCCACCCACCAGCCTTTTTCGATGTGAGTAGGTTTTCCGTTCCAGGAGATCCACCTTCACGGGAGCCTCGGCGACCGGCTTTCCATTCAAGCCAGTCACGGCGACCTGGAATCGCAGCAAATCCTTTGAGGACACCCATGAATCGGGTTTGATGCCCACCAACCACTGGGCCGGCCACAATGGAATCCTCGAAGACACCGTCTGGATTTCGCCATTCGGGTCCCTGAATTCCAACTCGGTAAGTATTTCGAGCGGCTTTTCGGACTTGGGCAGACCGGTGATGGTCGTCCGGATCGAGCCGGACTTGTCAAGCGTCAGTTCGGTACTCTTTAACTCAAAAGGTTTCTTTTCTGCTGACTCTTCCCCCTCCGTCTCCTCCTCTACCTCGCCCCGAACCACGCCCTCTTTAACACGCCCATTGGCAAACACAAAATCTTCAAATCCTTCTACAGGGGGAATGAATCGTGGTTGGACATGGTGGCGGAATTTCACCGGGAGATCTCCGGCGCCCCCACCCGCCAGGAAGCCGACCATCATATCCACATTGACCTGGGAAGGTGATACGAGGGGTCCTTCGGGAGACCGATTGACGGCTTTCATTAAAGGCACGCGATATTCTTCGACCCTGAATTCTCCGGAAACCGATTGCCCTCCCCATCGATATTTGCCGGATTGAATCGGCAGAATAACCATGTAATGGCCGAGCTTCGCCTCCTTTGGAATCGCCCAGGTGCTTTCAGCAATCCCGCTCGAATCCCACTGGACTGCAAGCTCGTACTTTTGATTGCTTCCGACATGTTGAATGATGATTGTCTTGGGCCGCTTCTCTTCAGGAAAGGGGGCAAACCCTGCGCTCACATGGCGGCGGAGGAAGTGTTTCATGTGGACTGTTTCACCGGCGCGTAAAAGAGTGCGATCAAATACCGTGTGGGCAGCAATCAGCCTGTCATCGTATTCCATGGGAAGCTGGAATCTCCAGGGCTCAATCCCCTCATCCCAACTACTGTGAACAAAGGCCAGGTCTTCGCCGAGTCGCGCCGTCACAAAGAGGCCGGTATCGAGAGGGTCATTGGAACAGCGCACGATTTCATTCTGATCGGGAAGTTTATCGACCCGGGCGATTCCATTGGGATCAGTCTGGCCCTCCCAGAGCACCTCGCCCTTGCAGTTCCGGATTTGGACGCTGGAGTTATTCACCGGTTTTGCCTTATCCAACGTCGTCACCCATACCAGGGACGACTCAATTCCCCACTTCAAGTGGACCGAGAGATTTGTAACCAAAGCCGTCGTCGAGACAAACATGGGTCTCGGCTTGCCCAGTAAGGCCGCCCCGAGGAGTTCACTTTGGATCTCCACAACATAGAATCCCGGGGAGGGCAGCGGAATCCCCAAGACCTCAAAGGCCTGGGCGCCGTGAAGTTTCGGAACACTGAATGGCTTTGCTTTGCCCGCCGCTTCGGAAGTGAAAATGGACTTATCGCGATCCTCCCAGCTCCTCGATTCGCTCTTCTGAATCCAGTACAGCATTTGAGTCGAACGGTCCGAGGGAACCCTGTAAATCATCCCCCGCATCTCCTCGGTAAGATAATCATCCTTCCGGATCACGTCCGCATGCCGGATGGTGGATTCACCCTCAGCAACCTCCATCATGCGCCCGGCGATTGCGGGTTCGACGTTACGGAGCGTGACAGGGAGCATAGGTTCGGCATTCAGCTCGATAATGCCAAAACTCGCGGCGAATTTTGCCAGGGGGGGATACTCATCCGTTCGAACCTTGAGCGGAAACCGGTCCGCATTCGAGAGCTTTCGCCCGGCGTCATCCTTGAGTTCAGGGGGGATCTCGATTTGAAACTCCGTCTTTTCGGGAAAAGGACCTTTAAAGACAACGGACTCGGCGTACTTTTCCGCCTCATTCTCATATTCCTCGCCCTGGGCGTGCCAGAGCTGACCATTCGGTCCCTTCAGAACAGTTTTCATGGCGTCGGACCATGCGACCGAGGCAGAGAAACTCACGTGCATCGCCGAGACCGGCACGCAATCTTTCTGGGGATTCTCCCGCTGACAGTGGAATGTCGCAATGAACTGCGGGCGTGTGACAAAGGGCAGAATCTGATCACTCTCATTGGTGACACCGGTTCGCGTGGCAACGGCTTTGCCCCAAACCAGGCTGATCTTGGAGTGGTTCGGGAATCTCTGCTTCGCCTGAATCATTAATATTGGGGGAAGCGGCACATCCTTGCGACGGTAGCGATATTGACTCTTCAGGATCTGCTGTCGCTCATTGCCGGACACAATCCGGACCCCCACCCTCTCTTCGAGGCCCTGGACGGTGAAATAAACATGGGAGAGCACGGAGGCCTCCGTGGCCTCGGCGTCCAATTCAAGAACAAAAATTTGCTCTTCGTCGAGATAATCTGCACCTTGATAAGGGTTCGAGCGAAGAATGGATGGGCCCCCCGTAGAAAATGAAAAGACCCGTTTGCCCGTGATCGGCGATCCCGCAAGCGTCTTGAGCCCTTCTTTAAGTCTGAATTCGCACCGGATACCCGCCGCCAGGTCCCGGTCGAAGTCGAAAACCCAGTTTCTGCCGTCGGCCCATCGCGCCGTCCCCTTCTCAGGGCAGTCCATGTCGAATGGCGTCACCACGCTGCGGGGATCACCCAGCGGAGTGATGGCCTCCGAAAAACGTACCTGGACCTGACGAATATGCTTGACTATCCCCTGGGGCGAGAACATTTCAACTTCAGCAGGCCGCTGGCCAACCATGGACTGACTTTCGAGAAGAAAGAGCGAAACCAAGGCAATTGAAGACAATTTGATTTTCATGATCATCCGCCGCGCGAGATTGAAGTGCGTTTGTTGATGAAATGTTGACAGGTGAATCGGCGTCTTAATGCTCCGGTCCGACTTTTAGCAGATCTCCTTGGACATCTTCCCAGTAACCCCCTCCGCGCAGGATCGAGTGAATCCCGTTCAAGAATAAGGGGGAGCCAGGACACCGGGCTGGATATCGGCCGCCATTACTTCATCGGAATCAGTTTCAGATAACCCTCCCTCAAGCGAGCGACATACACCTGGAGCTCGGCGAGTCGCCATCCATTCTCGGGATCGCCCTTGAACCGATCCATGCCTCGGATACTCATTCTCTTTTCCCTCATGTGTCCCATCGTCAAACAGGACCGCCCCAATAACAATCGTCGGGCGAGCGGAGGAATCGCTGTCATGGCCCGGTTCACCCTTGAGGGCAATTGGCCTGACATGGACATTGTGGTTTAGAGTAGCCCCGGGGACCACGAGGGGTCGATCTAACCCCCCAAATCGCAACACATAAGTGCCTACCTTCTGCTCACGCAGTTTTTTAAGGGATTCGGGCGTATCCATCCCAACGGTCGACCCAAAAAGAACAGACCACTCGAGTTGGACTGCGGCTCCCTCATTCCGATCCATCAATCTAATGACAGAAACGTCTTCTGGTTGTGAGGGTGGGCGCTGCCAGTCACGAACACGACGAAATCCGAATAGAAAAGTGCTCGAGACGCCTGGGCCTGGGGGTGAAACCGGGTAAAATGTCGGAGAGTTGCTCATCCCCCGGATTTCCAAGGCCAGCTTCTCATTGATGGACGGTATTGGATTTTGGCCTTGGGCAGTTGCCGAAAAAACCAGAACCGCTGAGGAAAGCAGGATGATAACCGCCAAGGAGATGAGGTTCTTCACGGGCTCCTCCGCGTTTAAACCATCTGTTTGTACTCCAACTGCTGTTTCGGATTCAAATGACACAAACCAAGGATACCATTACGGCCACAGCCATCGGACTCTCCGATGGAATTTGACTCCCGGAACATTCAAAAAAGGCCCCCCTCCCATGAAAGTCTTCTTATCGCTCCAGGATCGTGTGGGGGGAGTCTGCCACTGTTTCTCAAGTGAGGTGATTCGATGAAGCCAGTCCTTTGTGCCGATTCTATTCAGACCGTGGCTCGATGAATCTGCCTCTTGAGATGATGGATCTGTCGCCGGACATCCTTGAGTCGGGTATGGTCGTGCGCGGCCAGTGCCTCGTCGCGTTTCTTCTTGAGTTCCCGGATTTGCGCCTTCACTTCCGACTTGTTAAGACCCTTGACCTCATGGTGCGCGTGCATGTCAATGTTCAGGGCCTTGCATAGCGCGACCAGCAGATGGTCCTTGTTCAGTTGGGTGTATCCTTGAAGTGCCTCGTGCTCGATACCCGCAGCGATCTCGCGCAGTTCTACCACCGTCTTGATCTTCAGTTCTTCGTACGTGTGAGCCATCGCAATCTTCCTCCTGATCGGACTTTCGGGCTGTAGTTACCTCAACGGATCATGTTGAAGAGAGTTTAACCGCATGGCTTTCTTAGAGCAAGTGGCTGGAATGTAGGACGCCCGCTGTACTCCCATCATTCCTCTGGGACTCGCGGAAGGAATGGCGGGCCCAGTTCCCGCTGATCTGACTCTTACTGAGGCTCCTCTGAAGATTTCGACCGCGAATACAAGCGTGCTTGATAGACCGTGGGAAGAACCTCATCAGCAGTGCGGTCTCGAACGAAGCTGCGCACCAACTCGGAGCGGGAGAAGTGCCCCAGACTGAGCACACGAATCAACTCGTTCCTTGAGAAACTCTCCCAGGTCCTGCCACGACCCCAGGGGAAACAGGTAGCCTCTACCGCGGCTGGAGTAAGCCCTTCGGTCATCCCCTCTTCGATTTGGTCCCGAAGCCAACGAAGATAGGACAGTTTTTGCTGGAGTGCCTCTTTCGGGTGCTGCCGGATCACAACGCCGGGGAGGTCGGGATAGTCAGGACGCAACGTGTGAATATGCCCGTGGCCCTCCACCAATACTTCCACATCCAGGGCCAGCAGCCGCTCTAACGTATCGATCCACTTCCGGCTGTCCACATCGGGATTGGGCGTGGCAAAGTAAGTGCCCATGAAAGCGTCACCGGCCAACAAGAGCTTTTCCTGCCGGTCATACAACACCACTTGATCGTCGCAGTGCCCCGGCGCTTCGATGATCTCCAGATGGCCGCTGTGCGTCGCCAGTTGATCCGGCAGCAGCTCGAAGGGCTGCTGCAGGCATGCGGGCTGTCCGATGATGGCTGCCCGCACCCAGGGAAGGCGCCAGGGAGACTGCAGGAGTTCTGCCGTTGCACGCGAAACGTAAAGAGGAACAGAGGCCCGCCAGGCGACCCAATTCAAATTGCCCACGTGCTCTTCATGGTGATGCGTCGCCACGACGGCAAGGAGTGAATCCTTAGGCAGATGGCGCAGGTGCCGTGCCAGGGAACGTCGCATGCGAGGTGAACCCGGATCGATGAGTATCCCGTCGTACAACACCGTCGTAAACAATTCGCCGAACACCAGTGGGACGACATCACACGGGAAGCCCCCCAGAAATGCGATGCTCAGTTTTCCACCCGGGAGGACGAGCCGGCGGCGAAAGGTCCGGACGAAGACGACGGCCTGCTCGACAAAGTCGCGCAGGCCCGCACCGAGGACCAAAGGGAGACGCAGCAAGAGACCGATCCAATAGCAGCTCCAGAATGCACTGAAAAAGGACTTCCGGCGGACGGTCTCCGGCCGGGCGACGCGACAGGCGCCGCCACGACATTTGCTCAGCGCATACCGATTGCGGGCGACAAACCGGTACCCCAGGCGCCCCAGCCACCGAAATGGAGGCACCCTCCCCAGTTGTCCAATGATCCAAGTCGGGGGGAACAACCGGGCCAATTGCGCCACCCCGTCCCAACCCACATATAGCTCGCCTTCCGGGGTCAACACATGCAACTCTCGCAAACAAGCCTCTAGTTGCAAACCAGGATGCAGCTTCTTCAATCGCCGTGGCTCAATCGCAACGCACCTCACGCGATGATGCCGGTCGAGGATACGCAGCCAGGAGACGTATGCCTGGCAGATTTCGCACTGCTCGTCATAGATGGCGGTGTAGATATCCCGGCGGTTAGACTTGCCCGAAAAGTCGAGCGTCATCTGCCGGCCGGGGCTGGGCATTGGGGGCGAGCCTCCTGCTGTTATCTTCTACGTCGTGGGTCAATTTCCGGAACAAGAACCTAAAGCCGAACTTTGCGGAGCGTCCAAGGTCTTCGCACTGAACCAGGCTGGATAGAGGGGCATGGGAGCCGTTAACTTGTCGAGGGCGGCCACATCCTCGCCGGTCAGTTTGAGATTCGACGCGCCCAGGTTGTCCTTCAGCTGATCCAGCGTGCTGGTGCCTACGATGATGCTCGAAACCACTGGTTTTGCGAGCAGCCACGAAAGGGCGATCTGGGCCACACTGGCCCGGTGTTTTTTGGAGATTTCCCGGAGTTTTTCGACCACTGTGAAACCCAGCTCCTTGTCGGTGGGAAGAAAATCGAAGCTCGCAAGGCGGTCGGAGCTGTCCTTCGGATTATCCCGGGAGTACTTGCCGCTCAGAAAGCCTCCTGCCAGCGGGCTCCAAACGGTCATGCCAAGGCCTGCAAACCGCATCAATGGGAGCATTTCATGCTCAATATCGCGCCCGACGAGCGAGTAATACATCTGACCGCTTGAAAACTCCGCCCATCCGTGCGCCCTCTGCATTTGCAGCGCCGTCGCCGCCTTCCAAGCCGGCCAATTCGAGAATCCGATATAGCGGACCTTGCCCTGGCGCACCAGATCGTTCAATGCCCCGAGGGTCTCCTCCATCGGGGTGAACGGATCTTCCTTGTGGACAATGTAGAGGTCAATGTAATCGGTCCTCAGCCGCTTCAGGCTCCGACCACAAGACGCCAGGATGTGTCCCCTCGACAGACCGGCCTGTGTGATTGGCGTTCCCGTTCTGAATCCCACTTTGGTGGCAATGAGAACATCATGCCGGCGGTCTGCAATGAATTCGCCCAGCATGGTTTCAGATTGCCCGCCGGAATAGGCGTCAGCGGTGTCAAAAAAGTTGATGCCGGCGTCAAACGCGGTCTCAACCATCGTCTTGGCGACTTCCCTCTCCACTTTAAAAACGGTGGGCATTGACGGATCTTTTCCAAAGGTCATCGCTCCTAGACAGAGTCTCGATACGATCAGGCCGGTGTTACCAAGTCGTGTGTATTCCATGAAGGAATCCTCCGATAGTCTTAGTGCCCCTGGTTTGAGCCCTCATCTGGTGCGAAATTGCCCATTTGCAGAACCCCTTTCGGCGCGTCAGCGACCTCATGGCCTTTGAAAGTTCGATTCGCGGTAATGATGCCGGTTTTGAAGGGTCCTGTCCAACCTTAAAAACGATGGGAGACCAGGGTCCACAGAGGATTTTAGAGTATGGTGACAGTTGTCGTTCGATGAAGATTGACTCGCCCGAGCTTTGGTAGCCGCCCCGATCGACCAAGGTGGGTTTTTCCATGACGGTCGCCAGAGTCCGCCTTGACCCATCGGGGCAGCTACCAAACCAGTTCGCGGGAGGCATGAGACCCGTATAGATAAGAATCACAAAATCATCCAGAAAAGAGCGCACTCCGCCCCGGGAAGGGAGCCGGCCCCCTCAGAGAGACGGAGCGTGAATCTGGTTGCCAAGATCCATTTGAAACCTGAACTCCCAGCGCCAAACCTGCTCATTCGGCCGTCGGCGACCAGTTCTCAAATGCCGGCTTCGGCAGGTGCCGGTCCCGGTCAAACGGAAGCGGCTCATGCTTTGGCATAGGCTCGCCGGGCCATTCCCGGGCCCAATGGAGGCGATATTCCTCATCGGCGTAATATTTCAGATAGATGAAATTCTCCTCCTCGCTCCCACTCCCGATCGGATCCATGTGGCAGGCGAAGTCGGGATCATTGGGCAGCAACATGGTTTCCTCACGCAACAGATCGCTCCACAGCCTCGCGTAGAGTTCCCGGTCGCTGAGGTGATCCGTGAACTCCAGGTAAGCCCCCAGCAAGGCCAGTCCGCGGATGACTTCCCACAATTTCAAAGTGACTTGCGTGGCGTTCAATTCCCCCGGCGCCGGCAACGACACGCCTCCCTTGACCAGCAAATCAAAGGGCACCTCGAATTTCGCTTTTTCATAGGCAAGCACTTGTTCCCAGAATCTCTCCTCGATTTCCGTGGGACAATCCTCTGAAACGTTGGAAATCATTTTTCCCCCGGTGAGTTCTTCGACTTCCCGTCTCAACTTCTCGATACGCACTTCGGGATCCTCCAATTCCGGCTTGTTCGGGACGTCCTTTGACATATGCGCTCCTTTTTGCAACCACGACGGCGCACAAAACTTCGAAGAGATCCGTCCTCACATGATATCCGGGGAAGAGTGGACGCAAAACGGCCGCGAGCGTAGCGCATCCATACTCCCTGAGAGACAGGAAAGTCCTCGAATGTTTGAAGAGCCATGTGGTTTTCGGGGGGATGTCTCCCACCATGGAAGACAGTGACAAGAAGTATACTCTCAGCGGAAGTTGCAAGCAAATAAAAGAGGTGTCAGGTTTCGGGTGACGGGGAGTAGGTGATAGGGAATAGGTGATCGGTGATAGGGAATAGGGAATAGATAATAGATATTAGGGAATTGGGGGGAGGGCCGGGGCCGGAGCAGAGATGGCGGAACGGCAGGTCCTTCGGAGTCTTTATGCCTTCGGGCGCAAAGTCAGCAAATAAAGAGAGAAACGCCAAGGGCTTGAGCACAGCCGCGAACCTTGCGACAAATACGAAATGAGAAGCAGGAGGAGTGCTGCAGCACGAGTTGAATTCTTTTCCGTCTTCCACCCAGATGAATCACGGGGGCAATGAATGGTCCTATTCCGGCATGGGGCCTGGCAAATTCGCCTTCTTCAACTGCTCGTGCAGCAGGGTCACGTCTTTTGTCTGCAATTCCTTCCACCGGGCCAGCAATGTAGTCAGCGTCTTTTGCAGATCAGCAACGGAGGCCACGGCCTGCGTCGTCGGGGTGGCATCCGCGCCGTCGATAATCTCAAACATGGTTCCCAGCTCCCCATTCAGACGAGTCAGGTTATCTTCTCCCTCCCCTCCCGTCCCTGGGCCGTCGAACTCTCTCGAACCTCCTTCGAGGGCCGCGGCTCTCTTGTCCAGGGCTGCAATCGCATCGGCCAATTTCTCCGTGCCAGGGTGTTCTCGCAACTCCTTCAGCTGGGCCCTTATCTTTTTCACTTCCTGGAGGGCTTTATAATCTTGCTCCATGGCTTCGGCGATCTGGGCCGCCAACTTGAACTGCTGCTCCAGTCCCGCCGCCGGGGTCGAAATGCGCGGGTCCATCTTGAGGGTGAGTGGCTGGGTGTATGTCTTTCCTCCCGCGGTTAATCTGACCGTATACGTCCCGGGCAAGGCCAGCGGGCCCCGCGGTTCGCGCGGGGTGTTCTTGTCTATTGCGGAGATTGGATACTCGTGGCGCAGTGAACTGACCGGAGGATAATGCAAATCCCAAACAAACCGGTGCATGCCGGCCTCAGCCGAATGTATTTCGGGCATGCGGACCCAGTGGGTGGGCACGTGCAATTCCTTATCGAGTTCCTCTTTGGTCACTTCAGGTTTGTCGACACTTGAGAAGCGTCGAACCCTCTTCCCGGCGTGATCCAGAATTTCGATGGTCACCGGCTCTGCGGCCTTTGAATTCAAATAATAATTCAGGATCGCCCCGTCCGGCGGATTCTGCCCCGCCGGCTCTTCCGGTGGAAGAGGCGTGTCCGTGTTCTGGTTCCAGCGAACACGGTAGGCGGTCCGCGGTTTGAACAGGTAAGCTGGGGAGTCCGCGATCTGCATGTTAATTTGTCGTAGAGGCGTGATGTCGTCCAGAATCCAGAACGAACGTCCATGGGTTGCCACCGCCACATCATCATTATGGATCACAAGATCGCGAATGGAAGTCGCCGGCATATTCAGGCGCAGCGACTGCCAGTGATCGCCGTCGTCAAACGAAACATAGACTTGACGCTCGGTTCCTGCAAATAGAAGTCCTTTCCGCTCGGGATCCTCTCGAACCACGTCGACCGGATCATCCGGAAGACCATTGGTGATCTTCTGCCAGGTCTTCCCGCCGTCATGGGTACGATAGATGTAGGGATGCATGTCATCCAGACGAAAGCGGGACACGGAGGCATATGCAGTCAGAGGATTGAAGTGTCCCGCATCGATTTGGGTCACCTTGCTCCACGGTTTCAGGTCCGCCGGTGTCACGTCCTTCCAGGTCTTGCCGCTGTCGCGGGTCAGTTGAATCAATCCATCGTCGGTGCCTATCCAAATGAGGTTCACGTCCCTGGGTGAAGGTCCGATGGAATAGATCACCCCACGGTGTTCGGCCCGGGCTGCCTCCTTTTCGTAGATTCCAATACTCGGAGGAATCCCCGGGGCCTTCCGCGTCAAATCCGGACTGATGATTTCCCACGAGTGCCCGCCATTTATGGTCTTGAAAAGCACGTTGGCAGCAAAATACAAAACGTGGGGATCGACGGGTGAGAAGAGGATGGGCGCGGTGCGGTCAAATCGATATTTCCCGTTACGGAGGGCGACCGGGCCGACATTCTGAACCTGGCCGGTCTTTTCGTCGTAGCGGGTCACCTTGCCGCCGTAAATCACACCGGGATGCAACGGGTCTGGGGCGGCGTAGCCGTACTCCTCCACGCCCACCGGATGCCAATCCCGAAAGCTGATTTCCCCGTAATCGCTGCGGCTTGCGACCCCGGCGGAACCGCTTTCCTGTTGTCCTCCGTACAGCCAGTAAGGGAAGCGATTGTCGGCGGTCACATGAAACATCTGCGCGGTGGGCTGGTTGTACCAGGAGCTCCAGGTCTCGCCGCCATTAACACTGAGCGTGGCGCCCTGGTCCGCCCCCAGAAAAATGACCTGTGGATTTTCCGGATTAATCCAGATGCGATGATAGTCGTCGCCCCCGGGCGCGCCCTTGAAGGCGAGAAAGGTCTTTCCGCCGTCAATGGACCGATAGGTGGAGGTGTTGGCGCAATAGACGATGTCCTTATTCTTCGGGTCGACTTTCACTTCGGCAAAATCGTCTCCCCGTCCCCAGACACGCGACTCATTGTGGACGCGCTGCCAGCTCTCGCCCGCATCCTCCGAACGGTACAGGCCGCCGACTCTCGGACTAGCTTCAACAAGCGCGTAGATCCGGTTCGGATCGCTGGGCGCAATTCCGATGCCGATGCGGCCGAGCCCCTCGGCATAGGTGGGTAGATCCTTCGTCAAAGCCCGCCAGGTCGCGCCGCCGTCGGTCGATTTGAACAGGCCGCTGTTCGGACCGTGGTAGGCATTGTTGTATTCCCAGGGTCCCTGCCGTCCCGCCCACAACACGGCATAGACCGTCTCCGGGTTCGAAGGATCGAATGCCAAATCCACCGCGCCGGAATTCTCATCCTTGTAGAGGACCTGCTGAAAACTCTCCCCTCCGTCGGTTGAACGGTAAACGCCCCGTTCCTCGTTCGGCCCGTAGGGATGTCCCAAGACTGCCACAAACAGTCGTTTCGAGTCGCGCGGGTCGACAAGGATAGCGGCGATCTGCTGGCCCTCGCGCAGTCCCAGGTGTTGCCAGGTGTTTCCCCCATCGGTCGATTTGTAGATGCCATCCCCCACTGAAAGATCCGGGCGCTGGAGGCCTTCACCACTCCCGACGTAAATGATCTTGGAATCAGACGGCGCCACTGCGAGGGCACCGATCGACCCGGTCGCCTGATCATCGAAAATCGGCTTCCACACGTGACCATAGTCGGTGCTCTTCCAGACCCCGCCGTTATTGGGCGCCATATAGAAGACATTCGGTTGATCCGGAACTCCGCTCACCGCGACTGTCCTGCCGCCGCGGAACGGACCAATCATCCGCCAGCGCATTTCGGAGTAGAGATTCGGATTGAACGGTTGCGCGAACGCCACCGACAACCAGGCCAGCAACATCAATGAGGCGCTGAGGAGCAGAGAAAGACGTCGCATCAATGGCATATTCCACCTCGGAGGGGAGACTATTGTCCCCAACTCTTGACCTCACAGCGCGCCATTGCCTTGTCCTCCGGACGGGCTGCTCCCTGACGGCTGAGGATTCCCCAACTCCGTTAGGAGTGGCATCTTTGTAGCCCGAGGCCTTGTTTGCTTTTCCTAAATCAACCCCGTAGGGGTGACATCTGAGTTGCCAAAATCAAATCGCCGGAACAATCCCGTGCGGCCCACGGCCCGAACAATAGCACACCCAGATGCCACCCCTACGGGGTTCAACTACCCAGCGACGGGGTAGGACCGACAGCTACAAAGAGGCCACTCCTAACGGAGTTGGGGGATGGCGCATTCCAAAGTGTACCAGCTCCCTTTGGTGTCTTGACCCTGCACCGCGGTTCCCAGGTTTTCAAACAGACGTGAGACCGGCATAAATAAACGGCTGAAAGCAACTCGTAAGAAATTCTTTCCGGTAAAGGCGCAAGAACCACTGATAAGATCCCAAAAACCAAGCTCATGCAGACCGGGACCTACCTGTAACCTTGGGAAGGGTGAAGGCATTCCCCTCCGAATTGACAGCCACTGGATGAGATCTCAAACTGTAACGATACACAATCATCAGCCAAAAGTGAAGTGGCTCTTCTCTCCACCGAAGCCTCCGGCCAGGTTTCTCCGGTAATGCGCGCGCGGATGGTGACCATCGACGCGAAGATCTCCCTGGTTTTTTCCGGATGTCAGGCAGGCGAGTCCGACCGTCCGATGCCGCTTTGATGAGGGTCGAGGAACAACGAGAGAAGGATTGAACAAGCGGGGACCGCACCGATCCACTTAGCATCAATCGGTACGGTCCCCATCTCTATCAATTTCGGGGGAAAAAGAACCCGCCACGGGCGGGCTCAGCATGAAAAAGAGTGAACTCCCCTCCTGCCGCGGAGCAGCTATGGGATGTAGTAACGGAAGGAAGTGAAGACCATGTTTTCGATGCCATGGGGTGACCCATTCGATATAACCGGCACACCGGTCACCGTGCCAGTTCCTACGCCGGACCAGGTGTTGCGTGAGATATAGGAGTACTGGGGTCCCCACTGGATCGTACCTTTCGGGCCCTTGTAGAAGCGATACCAGAACCCGATGGTTCCTTCGATGAGGTTCTTCGTATCACCGGTGCAGTTGCCGCCAAGCGAACCGGGAACAAAGCCCGTCGAGCCGCCAACACCAGTCGGAGTCGATACCGCCGCTCCCGGCAGAGGCTCGACAAGGCAAGCGAAGTTGTTAAACAGCGGCGAACCGTATCCCACCGCTTTACCGGCGGCAGTGTAGGCGGTGCGGGCGGCATATTCTCCCCCGGCGTACATGTAGATGTCCAATTTGGGCGTGGGATGCAACTCGAGGGCGCCCAGCGACTGGAAGTTGCGGATCGGAGCAAGAGTCCCGTCGGGACGCACGGTTACATCCGGCAGTCCACTCGTACCATAGCGGCCAATCCCGTCCCCAGCCAGGAAGTGAAGACCGACTTCCACTTTCTTGTTGGCAAGCGGCACTCGAGCGTTGATGCCAACGCCTCCGCCCAGGCGGTTGTCGTTAAACGCTCCCGCCGTGGGATTCGTGGCGGACGCAAAGTTCGGATACACGCGATCCCGGAAGTTGCGGAGAACCCCGAACACCTCAAAGTGTCCCCAGCCCGGCTCGAAGGCGGCTTTCGCAATGAAATCCGGGGCCGCGCTAAAGGCGTAGTTGGCAATGGGATTAAAAAGACCGCCACCAGTGCCGGGGGCGCCGAGAAGGAAGTTGTTATTGTTGCCGTGGACGGTGAGGGTGGTCGCCGGACTCTCGACCGAGAATCCTAGCCATACTTTGTCACCAAGGTTCTTTGTCACACGGAATCCGTACTGTCGCGCCCAACTGAAGCCAACCGTATATTGGGCGTCGATGGTCAGCGGCGCCGCCTCCGTTCGGTTGTCGAGGCCTTTCCTGGTCTCCGTCACCAGGCTCCACATCTGCCCGCCAGTGACCGTCCAGCCGCTGTTAAAATTGGCCTGCCCCCAGAATTGGCGCTGGCGGAAGGTGTAGCTGTTGCTCTGGTTGTTGTTCGAGGTGACGCCAGCGGACAGGAAGTCGGCTTCATAGTACCCGCCGATCTTCACGTTTGCCAGTTTGCCTTCCGCCAGCATGCTGATGCGGGACTGCCGCCCCGAAGCATTGAACTCAGAAATCTGATTCGTCGGGCTCCCCTGAAACGGGACGGCATTCAAGGGAGTGTTAATGTCGGCACTCAGGGCCTTGCTTCGCCACACTGTTTCAGCCACCATGAAGCCGCCCGGTGTCAGCGTGATCCCCTTGAAGTGGATGGCCGTCGGCGCGTCGGCCTTTTCTGCCCCGGCTTGCGGGCTTGCCGTCCCAATCGCGGGAGTCATGGCCCCTATGGATGGAAGAACTCCGGCCGCGGAATTTGGAGCGGATGGGAGCACAGGAGTAACGCTCGCCACCTGCCCGAGACTGGGCGATGGGGACCCCTGGACCGTCTGATTCTGTCGCTGGACCATCTCATTCATCAGTTTGCGAAGTTCTTCAATTTGCTTCTGCTGGTCAGCAATTTGTTTCTTCAATTGAGAAACATCGTTGCTTTGCCTCGAATCGTTTGCCTGCGCTGTCGCCTGCGCCTGTGAAAAGGCGAGGGATACCAAACTGAATAAGAGGATTACCCCCAAAGCTATCCGCCTACCTGGTTTTCCAGTGATCTCCATTTTTTGCTCCTGTATTATTGGGAATTTACCGCTCAACTGTCGTGCTCGCTTAAACCTGTTGCGTCGTCAGGTTCGTTGGAAGGGAACCCGGGAAATTCGTCGCCGGAGGAACCGATATACACAAGTGTCTGCCAATTCCGTAGCGGGTTCTGTCAACTGCGGCCCCTGTTTCTCGACTTGGAATTCGAAATTCAATGGTCGAAAATCTTCCAGGTGCCCTAAATCTGTTTCAAGAGGTCTGTATCTTCGGAAACCCACGTTAAGGCAACATTAAAGGAACGTGATAATTGTGTTAAAAATCTTGAAGCCGCCGGGTTTAGACGACTCGCGATGAAGGGGACTGACACCTTTTTCGCTATCAATCCGATGCCCTCATAAATGCCGGTGTCTGTCTCCGCTTGATCCTTATCAGAACAATCAGCCCCATTGACTTGCAATGCGGCCGGTCGTACGATGCCCAGCAGAGCGTGAAAGGAAAGGAGTTTGTCCGCATGCCCGACCGAGCCCCGGCTCAGTGCTCTTTGGCAGGCCTGAAGCTGGGTCACTACCGCATAGTCGAGAAAATCGGCGCGGGGGGCGGGGGGGAAGTCTATCGCGCTCACGATGAACACCTTGACCGCGAGGTGGCCATCAAAATTCTTCCACCGGGCACTCTGCCTGACCAAGTCGCCCGCAAACGCTTTCGCAAGGAAGCCCTCTCACTCTCCAAGCTCGACCATCCTAATATCGCGACAATTCATGACTTCGACAGCGAGGGAACTACCGACTTTCTGGTGATGGAGTACATCGCCGGGGAGACACTCAGCGAGAAGCTATCCGGAACACTGCCGGAAAAAGAGATCGCAGAGCTGGGTGTGCAAATGGCCGAGGCGCTGGCGGCTGCCCACGCCGTAGGAGTGACTCACTGCGATCTGAAGCCCGACAACATTCGGCTCACGACTGAGGGCAGGCTGAAAATACTCGATTTCGGGCTGGCAAGGATGACGCGGGTGATCGCGGACACGACCACCGAGAGCACGGCCGTAACCCATGGCGTAGCCGGCACGCTGCCCTATATGGCGCCGGAACAGTTGCGGGGCGAGGACGTGGACGCCCGCACTGACATTTACGGGGCTGGGATGGTTTTGTACGAGATTGCGACAGGCAGGCGGCCTTTCCAGTCAGATGTCTCCGCTACGCTGGTGGACCAGATCCTCCACGCGCCCCCACCCCCGCCCGGCCGGTTCAGAACCGACCTTTCGACGAGGTTGGAGGAGATCATCTTCAAGTGTCTGGAAAAGGATCCCGAGGACCGGTATGAGTCAGCCAGGCAGTTGCGCGTGGATCTCGGCCGGGTGCTATCGCCGCACGTCACCCCTGAAGCGGCTGTCCGTCCGCGGCGGCGTTCATCCCGCTGGAAATTCTACGCCGCTGCCGGCTTCCTGGTGCTGCTGGCAGCTCTGACGTGGTGGTCTCTGCCGGGGCGGAAGGCAGTCCCTGCCGCCGTACAAACCAGCGTAGCCGTCCTGCCATTCCAAAACCTAGGATCCGACAAGGAGTCCGATTATCTGCGGCTCGCCTTGCCTGACGAAGTCGCCACCCTCCTCAGCTATGCGCCCGATCTCATCATCAGACCGTTTACCGCAACGCAGATGTATGCGACTGGACCGATCGAACCACAACGCGCTGGTCGGGAACTGCGTGTCGCTAAGATCGTTACCGGCCATTTCGCCAGAGAGGGCCCTCGAATTCGCGTCACCTTGGAAGCCATCGATGCCGGCAGCAATCGCTTGCTGTGGCATGACACGTTGACCTTCCAAAGCGATGATCACGTCAATCTGGAGGACCAGATGGTCACGCGCGTTCGACAGGGGCTCGTTCTCGCGCTCGCCCGCTCCGCCCTCTCGACCCCGCCCGCCACCCACCCCCGGAACGAGGAGGCATACGAGCTCTACCTCAGAAGCATTGCCATTCCGCACGACGGCAACGACAACAAACAGGGGATCGCCATGCTGGAGCGGTCGATCGGACTGGACACCGCGTACGCGCCGGCATGGGCTGAAGCCGGACAGCGGTACCTCTACGATTCCCAATACTCTGATGGTGGCCCGCCTGCGCGACGTCGCGCCCAGGTTGCCACCGAGCGGGCGCTGAGCCTTGACCCCAACTTGCTGGCTGCGGCGAGGCTGATGATCGCGCTTCGCACCGAAGCGGGCGAACTGGACGACGCCTACAACCTGGCGGAACAATTGGTCGAGAAACGCCCGGAGAGCGGCGAGGCGCACTTCGGCCTCAGCTATGTGCTTCGGTATGCAGGCCGCCTCGAGGAAGCCGGGCGGGAGTGCGACACCGCGATGCGACTTGATCCTGCCAACGCCCAGTTTCGTTCCTGCGCGATTACGTTCGAACTGTTACGGAGAGACGATCGTGCAAGAGAATGTGCGCGTTTGGATGCGGGGTCAAACTTCTCCTCGTGGCAAACGGTTTTTGTTCTGCTCGCAGAGCGAAAGATCCAGGAAGCGATGCCGATTCTCACCGGACTGCGGAACAATTATGTGCAAGCCGGACTGATTCTGGCCTATCTGCACCACGATAGCCCCGAGCAAATCAGGAGGTTGTCGGAGCGATCCGAGCAGATCAACGTAAATCTGGCCGATCCCGAGCAGGCGTACGTGGACGCCAGAGTCCAATCCTTCTGTCAACAGCCCGGGGCGGCACTGCGGCAACTCCGTCGCGCCGTGGAAAAGAATTACTGTAGTTATCCGGGGTTGGAGACGGACCCGCTTCTCGAGAACGTGCGGAAGACCCCGGAATTTCAGGAAGTGCGCCAGTCCGCAGCTGCCTGCTCGAAGAAATTCGCTGCCGCACACGGACTGCAGTGAATGGCATTTCCATTTTGGAACAAACTGGGACTCTTTGAAGCGTGGGAAGGCTCGGTTCAAGAGGTGGAACCCACCCCGGGCGATCTCTTGGCGCTGTATACGGATGGTGTGACGGAAGCAGGGCGCGCTAGTCTAGAGGGTCAGATTCTCATTTCGGATGGGGAGACCGAAGAGAGGGTCAACCATCACCCTCCGCCGACTCCAGGCTGTCGATGTATGCGCCCCTGACATGAAGCACATGAACTGTTTTCCCCTGGATGATAAACAGCACGCGATACGGGCCAACGACCATTTGCCGGATTTCTTCGCGAAACTCCTCGCTTTCCGGGGCCAGTGGGAAGCTCGTGGGAACCGTGGCGAGTTGCTTCAGAGTCGCGTCGCGTAAAGCACGAGCCCACGGCTGAGCTTGCCTCTTCCCCCACACCCGGAGCCCCCAGGCATAGGAGTCCTCGACATCGGCTTGTGCCGGCTCTTCAATGATGACGCGGTATCTTCTCATCGGTCCTCGATAAGGTTGTTCCGGGCAAAGAACTCCGCAAAGAACTTACGGGCTGGAGTGCCGCGCTTGGTCGTCAGGCTTTCCAGGCCGCGCCGGATGCCTTCCAGGGCTTCCATGCGCTCTTTGGCTTCCAGAAGCCGCTGGTAGCTCTCGGTGTCTTGCACCACCAGCGCGGCTCTCCCGTTGACCGTCAGCACCATCGGCTCTTTAGTCTTTTTCATCTGGCGCATGAGCTTGGCCGTATCTCGCTTGAAGGTGCTCAAGCTCTGAATGTCGCGTGTCAGTTTCATCAGCCGACTCCTTCTTGCTAAATTAATACTTTATTTAGCAACTCCAAGCATAGCGCATCGGTGTGGTGCCGTCAATCCTGGAAGAACGGCGGCTCGTACTCCGACCCCCAACATGTTTCCGTTACGGATCGAGTGGGGGGGGGTGTTGGTATCACATCACGGCGAGAGGGAACGAACGTGACCCGATTTTCCGGGACGACAAAGATCGACATGAGTTTGAAAGAGCTCGGACGTGAGGCAGGAGGCGCGGATTATGGAGCCGTGAGTGAGGCCCTCCAACGTTTTAGAAAACGCGTCGTCACGGATCAGGCCATCGCTGACATTGTGGAGCGGACGTGCCGTTCATTGAAAATTTAGACCCCCGTGCCGTACTCAACGGTGTGAATTCGCCGCCTGGCTGACCACACGCCACCCCTCCCACAATGCAGGCAATGGGGTGAGGGGCTGCGCTGTGGATCCGACGTCACGGGAGCGGATGCCGCGAAGTGATCTCCTTCTTCCAGGGATTATCGAAATCATTCCGCATCGTTCATGGGCTCACCCCGGCCTTGAAGACCTTGACATCAAAATCATTCCCCGATTCTTTCAATGTAGCGCACAGGATGTGCTGGCCGTCGGTCCGGATATTGACGAGGCCATACACCAAGCCGGCGGCCACCGGGGTATTTTTCAGGTCGCGCTCCTTCGATTCCTTTTCACTCAGCTTCAGGATGGTATCTTCTGGTTTGACCTTCTGCGGGGAGGGGGGAGTTCCACCCGGCGATGCATCCAGGTTCACTTCCACGGATTTGGCAAATGCCAAATTCACCGATCGCGCCAGTTCCGTCGAATAAACCAGAGGCGGCAATAGTTTTCCATCCGCCCCCTTGGACTCCCGGCCATAATGTGCGGAGGCACCCAGGATCACCGGACGGGGATGGGAAAAGGTCTCGTTATCGCCGGACGATATCACTGTGGCGCGGGCTTTCATGGCTTTCACAAAATCCCAGTCCACCTCCTCCGAGCCATGATGGCACCCCTTGGCGACATCCACGGTGAATTCTTCTTCTGGATAATAGCTCAACAGCAGCCTCTGTGAGACTTCGTTCAAATCGCCGGTCAGCAGGATGCGGGCCTGGCCGAAATCAAGCCGGAGGACAATGGAGTGACCATTCCTAGTCACTGATTCGTCTCCCAACCAGCGCAGGCCGGGTTTGCCCCCGATGATTTGCTCCAGGACAGGACCCAGAATTCGGATGTTTACCTCGTTTCTGTCGGCGGGGGTATAACCTGGCAAATAACCATCCAGGCCGGACAGGCGGCGGACCGTTCCGGGAACTTTCGACACCCAGCCGGCATATTCGGCGAATTCTTTTGCTAGTTGTCGCGGCGGATTGCTGAAAGAATTCTTGTCCTCCAGAAGTTCTGTGATGAAGCTCCCGGCAGGTTTAATCCCGTGATTGCCTTTGGGGAAGGGAGCCACTTCACCGGATACCCTCTCACCCAACTCCGGTTTCTCCTTAAATCGCCCCATGCCGCAATGGTAAAAATTCTCTACCTCCACCACAAAAGGATCCTTGCCGATCAACTTTCCGCTGAAGACATCAATCATGCCACCGAAGTGATCAGCATCAGGATGCGTCACGATGACATTGGCCAGGGACACTTTCGACAATCCCAGGGCTGTCAGGAATTTCCATCGAAGGAAATTTGCAGTCCCTTTATAGGTCATTTGATTCAAGTGGGCCGCCCCCGCGTCCACCAAGTGCCATTTGCCCTCGGGGGTTTTGATCAGAATGCCATCACCTTGTCCGACATCAATTACATAGACTTCAAGCAGGCTGCGGTCGGTAAGGTCTGCGGCCGCAATAGAACCCTCTTCACCCCAGACCTTGACCTGGATCGGATCTCCACTTTGGTCCAGCACTTCCACCGCCTCTCCCCACAGCAAGGTTCGGCTCGAATTCCCCGTCTTGGCCTTGAATTTAGCGGTAAATGGTTTGATAAATTTAAACGTCATGACTGGTCTCCAATCAAGATTGTTAGAGTGTGCTTCCTGGTTCAGACACTTGTGTCACACCCATCGAAGAACAAGATATGGACGGTTGCGCTGATAGGCGGACTGACCCGGACGGGCCAGCCGCCCGACTTTGTTCTTACCAAACCCGCGTCAGACGCTCACCCCATATGCTTCGGTAAACGCCGCCGTAGCGTATGCCACGGACGCGTAGCCAAACCCTTTGTCGCCCCAGGCCGTGCCCCAGCTGCTGCGAACGATGAACCGATCGGGGGTGTATCCCACGAGCGCGACGGCATGACCTCCACGGGTGGTGTTGGGCTGATAGACATCCATCTTTCCGCTGGCGGAAGTGGCGTTGTCCCAGGTCGCATCAACCTCCAGCCGGGTCAGGATCGGCCCGTGGCTGGCCAGCCACATCCGCCAGTCCGCCGCGTTGGACCCCAGGTTGAAGTAACTGGCAATTTTCCGCTGAGCGGCGAGCGCATAAAAGGTCTGGGCTCCCCCAGGATACAGTTTGCCGGAGGCGAACGGGAGAACCGAATCGAGTACCGTCCCGAACTTTCGCGCGATGTCCAGCGCGGCCTTCAGCCAGGTCCCTTCGTCTTCGATAAACGTTGTAGGTTCTGTAGTGTACTGGTCGGTTTCTTTCGAGGCCATCCAGAGGAATCTCGGCGAGAGGAGTTTGTCGGGAGCGAGACGGTTCGCCTTCACCAAATGCCAGCGAATCACGCCATCGGCAGAAGCCCAGCCAACACAAGAACCGGTGGCACGTTGATCGTTGATCTTCCACCAGGGCGCACGAAGGTCTTTGGACGGAGGCAGCGTCACTGCCGCCCGCAACACACCCGCCGCGCTGGCATGGTCGATGCGCCAATCTCGTTCAGTTTGCTTGGATGGAATGCAATTAAGGATACGTTTCATCGATGTGCTTCGTTTTGGCATAATGCCTCCTCTGTTTTGGAACTGCAGCCGTTGCGTGCGTGTAAGCCGCATGAGCGGGCAGGTCATGACAAGTTTATGAATTTCCCGCCTCCAGGCCCGCGTCGAAGACGATGACCGAATCCCCGCACTCGTGGGACCAGCAAGGGGCTATTGCAACGCTTTCTCTAAGCCTTCCCTTCTCCGCCAATGAACCCGAGCTTTTTCGCGACGAAGTCGAGCGCCTGAAGCCCCAGGTAACCTCCAAGAAGTGACATAAACAACACACTCACCAGGTTATGCGCGATCCGGGACTCGGTCCGGGGAAGGCCGACGAAAACATACAGCCACGCCAGCACGGCGCCCCCCACGACACCCAGGAAGAGGCGCCACGGCAGCGACCCTTGGAATGCCTTGAACGCACAAATTCCGCCGACGATACCCCCGCCCACGCACAACAGGATCACCGTTAGGCCAGTGACTTCCATCTTGATCACTACTGATTTATACCCTGGAGTCGAGACACTCAGTTCGGTCGGGCCGAGTGATGTCGGAATGACTACCGCCCGGGCAGAGAAGCCGCCGGGCGGGATATCGACCTGCAAGGGTCGCAGCCACACTGTCGGTCGGAGAGGAGTGAAGGTGACGGTGCGGGCGACCGAGGTCTGGATGGCGTTGTCGCTCGGATCAAAAAGCTCGACCATAACCAATCCTTTGTCCACCAGCGAAAGCTGCTCGGGTCCGTGCACTTTGATGCCGTAGATCGGCGGCCCGAACTTCACGGTATATTGGCTGGGTCCCTCGACCTGATATGCCGGAGATGAAGAAACGAGCGCGACGTGGGACTCCACAGGCCAATGAGAACGTAGGGTGGCCTCGGCGAAATTCTCTCCTTCCTTGATTTCGAGCGGCTGCGGCTCCAGCTCCCCATTGCTCCACGTCATCCACACCCGGATTTTCCTGGTTGCCGGGCTTCCATCCGGATTCATGTAGAAGACGAGTATCCTCGCCGCGTCAAGACCATCCGCGAGAAATTCATGACCGCCCCCGGAGAGTTGGAGGAGGAGCCTTGGCGCATTGGGGTCCAACTCCGCCGGCGGACCCATATTGGGTTCCTGCGCGTCCGGAGCAGGAGGCCAGCCCACCTCGACCAGGCGAAACGCCGCCGGACGTCTCTCTGCCCCAAGCCCCTCGTTGCCGCCGTGGAGGAATGCGCTTGGCCGGACGGCTCGGGGCCTCACGGGCCTTGGCCGGGCGACGGCGCGGCCCACCAGCACCACATAGGTCCCCTCGCGAAGTTGATTCTCCGCATGGCGTGCGCTGATCCGGATCAGGCCTTCTTCCGTGGCGGAGAATTGGTAACGCTGAACTCTTTCACCCGCCTGAAAATAAACTGTTTCAGTTTTCTTCTTGCCGGACGGGCTGATGGTTTCGACGACGACGAGGGTTTTCGACGGTGCGGCCACGGACCGGTCATAGGCGTCGCGGAGCGAAACTTCCAGCACCACGGAGTCCCCCACCCGGTACGCCTTGGCAAGCGGTTTAACGTCCAGCTTCATAGGACCCTGAGCAACACGTTCCGCCTCCTTGGCCATCCGAACCTGGGCAAAGGGGCCGAGTTTCACGGACCAGAGAACCCCCAGCAGAATGGCAACCGTCATCGATAAAACTGGGAGCATTCGTTTGGACCACATAACATTCCCTCCTCCTTTTCCTGGTGGTGTTGCCTCCATGCGCTCTGCGCCTGGACAAAGAATACATCCTGATAATTTTCTGTCTGTCCAAAATGGGACACGGTCACGCCGCCACAGGGAGCGGCCTTACCGAACCACTCGAAAGCGATGCCCTCCCGGATGAGGTGGTCATTGAGGAGGACATCGAAGGGTGAGCCGCGCATGGCCGTCTGCCGCCCTAATCAATGAAACCTGCTTCTCTGAACTTGTTCTTCCTGGAGTAAATCCCAGGATGAAACGATCGAGCCAGAACAGCCGTTTGGTGGGGACGCGGCTGCTTGTGATTCTTGTTTTCCTTTTGACATCGCTGGGGCCGCTGGACTATGCTTGAGGCTCAAAGTCATTGCTGCGGTCTTACCCTCGTTCTCAATCTCGCAGGATCCTCATGTACCCGTCCGTTTTGGTGAGAAGGGAGGATTCGCCGTCCCGCTCGATCAGGGACGACACTTATTTCCTAATTTAAGGCTCAACCCGAGGACGACCGTTCTGTTCCTCTTCATCCTGCATACCCTGTCCTCCAACATTCATAGACAAGCAGCTTTATCATAAGAGAGGAATCCATCATGAACCCCCTAAGCCATGCCATTGAACCCACGACCCGCCTCTTTCTCGACTCCCTCAATGCCAAGGGTGGCCCGCAGTTATACGAACTGTCGGTGGAAGAGGCCCGCAAAGTTCTGGCGACTGCGCAAGCCATTCCAGTCACAAAACTCGCAGCGGATATCGAAGACCGAACCATCCCTTTTGAGCCCATGGGACAAATTTCCATCCGAATTATCCGTCCCAGGGGGAGCACGGGGGTTCTGCCCGTGGTGATGTATTTTCACGGGGGCGGGTGGGTGCTCGGGGACGTGGGCACGCATGACCGCCTGGTCCGTGAGATCGCGATTGGAGCCCGAGCGGCCGTGGTGTTTGTTGACTACACTCGCTCCCCCGAAGCCAAGTATCCCGTCGCTATCGAGCAGGCGTTCGCGGCAACGAAGTATATTGCTGAAAACGGGAGAACTCTCCACCTCGACACGTCAAGGATTGCTGTGGCCGGCGATAGCGTGGGCGGAAACATGGCGGCCGCTGTGACTCTGCTCGCCAAAGAGCGGGGTGGCCCCAATATCATCTTCCAGGTCCTCTTCTATCCAGTGACGGACGCCAGTTTCGATACCCCGTCCTACCAGCAGTTTGCCACAGGTCACTTTCTGACCCGCGAGGCCATGAGATGGTTTTGGGATCATTACTTGCCTGACGAAGGAGCTCGAAAGCAGGCAACCGCTTCCCCGTTGCGCGCTTCTGTCAACCATCTCCGATGGCTTCCCACGGCGCTGATTGTCACCGGCGAATTCGATGTGCTCCGCGATGAGGGCGAGGCGTATGCGCATAAATTGACTGAAGCCGACGTTCACGTCACCGCGGTTCGCCAACTGGGCACAATTCACGATTTCGTGATGCTCAACGCCCTCGTGGGCACTCCAGCGACCCGGAGCGCCATCACCCTGGCAAACGAGTACCTCCAAATGGCTTTCACCAGGACGCAAAAGTACGCTCGGGCAGCCGGCTAGGATTGGAAAAAATTTTCTTTCAGACGGGGGAACACTTCCGAAGTCCCTGGAACATGGCCTGGGCACGCCAAGGCCCTTTTTTAATAAATTCCAGGGAAGACCTGGAACTCTTCAAAAGACAAAAGGAAGGAGACTACCATGTACGTTATCATTGGAGCTACCGGGAATACCGGAAAGGCCGTAGCAAAAAATCTGATTGCCAAAGGGCAAAAGGTCCGGGTGATTGGCCGGAATGCCGAACGCCTGCGGGCGCTGACCGCCCAGGGTGCCGAGCCATTTGTTTGTGACGTTGCCGATGCGGGGGCGCTGACCACGGCCTTTACGAACGCGCGAGCGGTTTACGCGATGATTCCACCCGACATGGCCAGCCCGGACTTCCGTGCCCAACAGGATCGGATCATAGGTGCGCTGGCTGCTGCGCTGGAGAGGGCGGGGGTGAAACATGCGGTGTCGCTCAGCAGCATCGGGGCGGACAAAGCGGAAAAAACAGGCCCCGTCGTTGGCCTGCATTACCTGGAACATCAGCTGAATCGAATTGCCGGACTGAATGTCCTGCACCTGCGGGCGGGTTACTTCATGGAGAATACCCTTCCGCAGATTGGAATTATACAATCGATGGGGATCACCGCCGGACCGCTGCGCCCTGACCTGATGGTCCCCATGATTGCAACCCGTGACATCGGGGCCTTTGCGGCCGAGGCGCTCCTCAAGCTCGACTTCACATCTCACCAGACCCGCGAGCTTTTGGGACAGCGGGATCTCACCATGAACGAGGTCACCGCGATTATCGGAAAGGCCATCAAGAGACCCAATCTTTCCTATAATCATTTGCCCGACGAACAACTTCGGCCCGCCTTGACCCAGATGGGGATGTCGCTCAACGTGACAAATCTCCTGCTCGAGATGGCTGCTTCCTTGAACTCGGGTTACATGGTCGCGCTGGAAAAACGGTCGGCCCGGAACACAACCCCGACTTCGTTCGAGACTTTTGTATTGGAGGAATTCGTCCCCCTCTTTCAGGGCAAAGCGGCAACGGCGTGAATCACCCCTGAGATCGTCCTGCGTCGGGTCCGCGAGAAAGCAGAGACACAAGGGAGGCGGAGAAGCCACTCCCTCATCGCAGCTTTCACGCGGACCCGAACGGGGCAACGCTGTCCTCGTGAAGAGCCCGGAGAATGGCCGGTCAAAATTCCGGCGCTGCCCTTTTCTAACGCCATCCCATTCGTTCACGCAGGGAGTTGATTTGTGCCACGTGATGGCGGCCGTGCCAGGCATAGAGGCACAGGTTCTTCTCCAAGGTCATCACGCCCAGCTCCGGATGCTGAAAGGTGCGTGCGAAGTCACCCGGGGCGAGCGATCTCAAAAACTGCACCCAGCGGCTGTGCAATGCCTCCAGCAGGGAGAGCGAAGTGGCCACGGGAGCGGTGCGTGCATCCGCCAACTGGGCCCACCGATCCTCGTGATAAGGTTTAATGGTCGGCCTTTCTTCGGTCATGGCCAGCTTGAACCGGATGTAGCTATTAAGATGACTGTCCGGCAAATGATGCACCACCTGCCGCACCGTCCAGCCCCCCTCTCGATACGGTGTCTCCAACTGCTCGGGAGACATGCCGTCCACAGCCGCCCGAAGCTTTGCCGGGGCTTCCGAGATCTGATCGATATAGAGCTGCCGTTTCTCCGCCGTGATGCTCTCGTCCATCGTGAAAGGTCCTATCGGATATCGCAAATCCATCGCATTCCTCCTTGTTCGGATTCTTTATACCATCCTGATACTGTTGTCGTGGATGCCTCCCCCTGACTACCGCCAAGTGCCCCGTTTCTTTTCGACACAAAAAATCGCTCGGAATCTTCAAAGAGTAACGATACACAACCGATGTTCAAAAGTGAAGTCTCCGGGAGTCTTCAAAAAATTATCGATTCCCTTTTCAGGTGATGACCGGGCGCGCACCCGACCCCGCCTCCAAGAAAAATGAAACCGAGGCAAGTTCCCACTAGTAAGGATTAACAGGGGGAGGCAATGGAACTGTTGGAGCGATTCACCCGAGGGGACCTGGATGCATTTGAGATGTTGTTTCGGCAGTTCCAGGGCGAGGTCTACCGTTGGATCGCCCGCATTCTCCGGGACCCGCGCACGGCGGAGGATGTCACCTTGGAGACGTTTTGGCGGATATACCGGGCCCGCAGCCGTTTCGATCCCAAACGCAGCTTCGGGGCGTGGGCCCGCCGGATCGCGACGAATGCAGCGCTCGACCATTTGAAGACCGCCCGGCGGGAAGTCCCCCTCCCGCAGCAACTGCCGGAAAGGCCGACACCGGATGGCATCGCCCGACAGGATGTGTGTGACGCCGTTCATCGGGCCTTCTTCCGGCTCCCCGCCAAGCTTCGGGCGGTGGCAACGCTGGCACTCGTAGAGGAATTGCCCCTTTCAGAAATAGGAGGGGCGCTGGGAATTTCCGTGGCGGCGGTCAAGTCGCGCCAATTCCGGGCCGTCCGCCTCTTAAGAAAGGAACTTTTACGTCTGGGTGTTGAGCCATGAGCGAACAGAGCGACGAAAGGCTTCGAAGAATTCTTCAAAAAGCAGTTCCGCCCCTCGAGCGGGCGGAACTGGAACGGGATCTGTGGCCAGAGATGCTCCAAAAACTGGACGAGCGCCCTCTCCGAGCCTCGCGGCTGGACTGGGTCCTGGCGGCCCTCGTGATCGCCTGGCTTCTCCTCTTTCCGGGAGCGATTACCGTGGTCCTTTATCAGTTGTGACCGAGGAGGTTGTTATGAATACTCATCCCTATCTTCGAGCTTACATGGCGGGGATCGTCGTCCCGACGGTGTTTCTGCTGGTGATCTTTAGCTTTTTCTGCGTGGCTCGATTCGTCTACGATATTCCCGTCCCCATCGAACGAATCATCGTCTTCCCGATGGCCCTGGTTCCCAATCTTTGGGGTCTTTGGAACATGCTCTATCTTTCGCTCCATTCGCATCGCCGTCTTCCCCTGGGCATCCACGGCGCGATTATTCCCTTGTGGGCAGTGCCGATCGGGCTGGCCTTCGCCCGGGGCCTGGACTTCGCAATCCCACACTTTTTTCCGACCATGCTGGCGATCACCTTGCCGGGTTTGCTGGTCATTTATTACCTTGTATGGAAATACTTTGTCGGTTTCTTCAATGAACTTCTGGGAATCGCCTGATTAATACCAACGTCATTGAAAATGGCTCCAGATCGTGCACCATTCAACGTAGGGGCGCATAGCTATGCGCCCCTACCGCAAGGCGCGTCCGTCTCTCAGGTCCCGCAGTCAAGCCTGGTCGAACGGATCCGCCGGATGAGATTCCAGCGGTGTGACTCGGGCTTCCGTCCTAGAACGCCGTCCGCTGGATATTAGCTTTGACCGCTTCATCAATGCGCGCGATGGACTCCGTCAAGTGGGCACGGGTTTCCACTGACATTTTCTTCGCCAGGGCCGCCTGTAACTGCCCGCGCAGGGAGACCAGGCTCTGGCGGGACATGGTGCGGGCGTCTTCCGGGGCCGCCGCATCGCGAACCAACATCCCGATCAGTTTTCGCAGGTGCTCACGCTGAAGCGAACGTCGGTAGCTATTTTGGAAGCCATCTTGCGACGTGAAAAAATGCACAAAACTAGAGATCCATTGACTTCATTTCTCTCATTAGTAAAATAACCTGGTCAAGACTCATCCCTTTTAGGTGATCCCTCCTGTTGAGGGGTTCTTTGTCTTCAATTGAAGCTACGAAGAGCGTCCATGGTGGAAGTGGTTCGCTTCTCTCTATCTACCCTCATGGTCTCTCTCAATCGGGATGAGGTTCCTCTTGCGCCTTCACAAATCATCGCGATGCCGATGGACAGTACAGAAAACCCTCCCCTCACTGCCACCCCGGGGGGGGACCTTGTGATCTGCATGTCTGGCCTGGAGGATACGATGCAGACAGGGGGAGAGGGCTCGCCGTCAAGGGCTCTGCGCCGGCCTCGCGAAGGTTGATCCAGGGTTCTTCATCACTCAAAAACCAAGGAGGTTAGACATGGCTAACATCAAAGTTGCGGTTATCAACGCGAGCACAGTATTGACAGACAACCAGATCAATTCCGCCCTCCCGGCGCTTCAAACTCAGGTGCACCGGGATCTGGCTCCGGCCTGGGGGATTGATGCGGATCTCACCTTCGTGCCTCAAAATGCACAGCCCCCTTCGGGCTCCTGGTGGCTGACCATCCTGGACAACTCCGACCAAGCCGGCGCCCTGGGCTATCACGATCTCACCCCGGAAGGGCTGCCGCTGGGTAAGGTCTTCGCTGGAAGCGACCTGCAAGCGGGGTACCAGTGGACGGTCACGACCAGTCACGAACTGCTGGAGATGTTGATCGATCCGGACGTCAATCTGACGGTCTTTACTCAGCCCAATGCCCATTCAGGGACCCTGTTTGCGTACGAAGTTTGCGATGCCTGTGAAGCCGACGAATTGGGGTACAAAATTGACAATACGTTGGTCTCCGATTTCGTCTTTCCGGCCTGGTTTGAATCCTTCCGGGCGAAGGGGAGCACGCAGTTTGATTACGGCAACCACATCAAAGCGCCGTTTGAGTTGCTAGCGGGAGGATACATCGGCGTCTATGACGTCACCAAGGGGACCGGTTGGCATCAGATCACGGCGGAGGGGATGCCCCTTACCTTTGAAATGCGGCCGCGCCTCGGAAGCCGGCGCGAGCGCCGCCGAACGCCACGCGAACAATGGCTGAAGAGTGCCGTCAGAAGAGCCAAAGCCATAGGTGCATAGAATGTCCTTTTGGTTTGGGGCACGGGATTATTTCCCCAAGCCTGGATGGCAAAGGCCAGACCTTTCGGGATGCCAGGTAGCGCTGCATGGGTCCAGGACGGGACAGAGCAGCCCGCGGACTCCCGGAGATCTGGCCTGATTTTTTGGCATAGACCTCAATCTGTTTCTGCCATGGAGAGTCTCATCCCATCGCCACGCCCTCTCTACCGATTGATCTCTTTTCATCTTGCCCCACGCGTTAAAACGTCCTAATATATTGCCATCCTAAGTCAGCTCGTCATATTTATTCGCATTCTTTCAGTCTACGGTTCGACCCAAAACAGCAACCAGGAGGTCTGAATGCTCAGAACCCGTCGAGTGGGGCGAGGTTTGTCGATAGTCGTTTGTGCAGTGCTCACCGTTTCTTTCTTCACAGCTTGCAGTCGGACCAAGACCGGCTCCAGCGACTCCATCGTGGTCGGAGTCGTCCTGCCGATCACCGGCCGCGAAGGCAAGCCGGGACAGTACCAGCGGGAAGGGATTGAACTCGCGATCAAGCAGATCAACCAGAACGGCGGCATTCTGGTGAAGGATCTTGATAAGAAGCTGCCGATCAAAGAGGTGTTCTACGACGACAGTTCCGATCAGGCGAAATCGGCGGCCTTTGCAGAACGGGCCATGAGTTCCGACAACGTGGTCGCCGTGGTGGGGGCCTACTCCACGGCGCTGGGAGAGGCTGAATCCGTGATGCCGGACCGGTACCAGGTTCCGTGGATTACGACCGGCGCCGCCGCGAGCACCATCTTCAACCATGGGTACCAGTATGCCTTCGGCACCCTCAGCCCGACCAATCTTCTCGGCTCCACCACAGCCGAGTACCTGGGCACCCTGGTGGACCAGGGAAAATTGAGCAAGGGGCTGAAGCTCGCCCTGGCGCTGGAAAACACCGACCATGGGGTCGATTATGGCAACGGGATCAAGGAGTGGATCCAACAACACCCCGGATACTTTGTTGTCGTCTTCAGTGAGAGTTTTGATCTCGGCTCTCCCGATTTTTCCGGCCTGCTTCAGAAAGTGAAGAGTGCCAACGCCGACATCTTTCTAGCCGATGCCCATCTTCAGGATTACATCACGATGCACCGACAGTACCTGCAAAGCGGCATGCGTCATCAGATGATCAGCTATGGCGCCCGCGGGCCGGAGTCGGACGCGCGCAAGGCGTTGGGGGATGGAGTCGATTATATCTTCGCGGGCATCTGGTGGTCCCGGAACCTCCCCTATCCCCAGGTCAAGAAGTTTAACGAGGATTACAAGGCCTTCACCGGCCACGAACCCGACTCCTGGTATCCGGCCACTGCCTATGACGCCATGCGCGCCCTGGCCAAGGCGATAGAGAACGCCGGGACCCTGAACAAAACTGCGATCCGGGACGCCTTAAGGAAAGTCCAGCTCAACGATTCGCTGCTGCCGGGCCAGGTGCTGAAGTTCCAGGCGAATGGCCAGATCAACACCCCCTTTGTTATTGTGCAGAACAAGCCGGGTGGAAAAGTGGACATTGTATTTCCCAAAGACGCGGCGACGGGCGATTCGATTGCGCCGACTCCGAGGCATTAGTCAACCAGACTCCCGATGACCCTGATTGAATTCGTGAACCTGCTGGTTTCCGCCCTGCTGCTGGCGGGAATCTATGCGGTGATGTCGGTCGGCATGACGGTGATTTATGGGGTCATGAAGATCGTCAACCTCGCCCACGCCGGATTTATGATGCTGGGCGCCTATCTCGCTCTTGAGCTATTCGAGCGATTTCGCATCGACCCCATTCTTGCCGCCATGCTGGTCTTCCCGGTGATGTTTGTGGTCGGCAGGGCTCTCTACGGGCTGCTGGTTCGGAGGCTGCCGACCTCGGACCAGCCGACCCTCGCCTCCCTGCTGCTGATGTTCGGCTTGTGGCTTGTGTTGCAGAATATTGGATACTTCATCTGGGGGAATACGGACCGCTCTATTTACACCCCGCACACCCTTTCGATACTTCGGATCGGAGGGGTGACCATTTCGACCGTCCGCCTGGTCGTGTTTGGTGCCGCGGTGGCGTGTATGGTCGCCCTGCAGTTCATCCTGAACCACACCTGGTTCGGGAGGTCGGTGCGGGCCCTCATTCAGAACCGCTACGCGGGACAGATTGTGGGGGTGGACGACCAAAAGACCGCGAGCATTACCTTTGGCCTTGGAATCGGCTTTGCCGGCCTGGCTGGCGCGCTCCTGGCCAGTCTCTATTCATTCAATCCTGATTTCGGCCGCCCTTTCCTGATTCGCGCTTTTGTCATCATCGTTTTGGGCGGGCTGGAATCCATCTCGGGCGTGGCCATCGGGGCCTTCGTGCTGGCTTTTGTGGAGACTTTTGGCATCCTCTTTGTTCCCGCGGGATACCAGCTCGCCATCTCCTACGGCCTCCTGGTCGTGGTACTTATCTTCCTGCCGGGTGGCATGGCTGCGCTTACGGCGAAAGCGCGTCGGCTCGCATGAGTGCATCCCCGGCACCCCTGTCCAGCCGGCGGCCCGTCCGGTGGCAAACCTTCGCCCTGCCGTGGACGCTTCTGGCGGGCCTGGCGATCATGCCCCTGTTCCTTTCCAGCCCGAATTTCATCCGGCTGCTGTTTCTGACTTTCCTCTGGGTAACAACCAGCATCGCCTGGAATTTGCTGGGAGGATTTGCAGGACAGATTTCGTTTGGATTTGCGGTTTTTTACGGAATCGGAGCGTACACGACTGCCCTTGTGATGAACGCCGGGGTGAATCCGTTTCTCGCGTTCCTGGCTTCCTCGATAACCGCAGCGACCGCTTCGTTGATCGTTGGGCTACCTACCTTCCGTCTCCGAGGACCCTACTTTGCCATTGCCACCATCGGGATCAGCGAAGCCGTCCGGGTGGTGATGACGAATCTGAGCTTCACGGGGGGGGCGAGCGGGTACCGCATTGTGGAGCACCGCGCCTTCCGGCAACTGGATCACTATTACACCGCCTTGGTGCTGACCTCCATCGCCGTGGCGTTCTCAATTTTTATTTCGCGCACCCGGTTCGGCCTGGGGCTGAACGCCATCCGTCAGGATGAGGACGCGGCGGCGGGACTGGGGGTGAACCCGTACGCCTACAAGCTGGGAGCGCATGCGCTGGCGGCGGCGCTGACCGGCATGGTCGGCGGGGCGTTTGCACGCTATGCCGCTTTCATCCATCCACAGGGCGTATTTGGATTTCAGACGAGCGTGCACATCCTTCTCATGCCGGTCATCGGCGGCATCGCAACCGTCTGGGGCCCCGTCCTGGGTGGAATTGTGTTTGGGATCGTGGAAGAGCAAATCATCGCGTCCTTCCCTGAGATCCATCTTTTTATTTATGGCGCGTTACTGATTCTGATCATTCTTGTTGAGCCCGGAGGAATTTTAGGCGCCTTTCGCAAGTTGCTCAGGAGATTCCATGGCCGACGCAATGAATAAAACTCCCATCCTGGAAGTGGAGAAGCTGACGAAATACTTTGGGGGCCTCGCCGCGGTCAAGGACGTAAGCTTCGAAGTTCGAGAAGGCCAGATCTTCGGCTTTATTGGACCGAATGGCGCGGGGAAGACGACTTTGTTCAGCATCATTGCCGGCGCCATGAAGCCCAGCTCAGGGAAGGTTCTCAGCCGCGGCCGGGACGTCACGGCCTTGAAGCCGTTCCATCTGGTCAAGGCCGGCATCGCCCGCACCCACCAGATCGTGCGGCCCTTTCGCGAGATGACCGTGCTTGAAAATGTGAAACTCGCCTCGCATTTCGGGAGAAAGAACGTGACCAGCGATGCCGCGGCTGAAAAACACGCCATGGAAACACTCGCCTGGTTCGGCCTTGAACAGTTCGCCCAAAAACCGGCGGCCATTTTGTCCGTCGGGCTTCAGAAGAAGCTCGAAATCGCGCGTGCCATGGCCACTGAGCCTGACCTGTTGTTGTGTGATGAGATTTGCGGTGGACTGACGCATGTCGAGACGGCTGCCATGCTCGATTGGCTGAGGCGAATCCGGGACAGAGGCACTACTGTTATGTACGTGGAACATGACGTCAAAGCGATCACGGCGGTGTGCGACCGGATTCTGGTTCTGAACTATGGCAGAAAGCTCTCGGAAGGCGCGCCGGACCACATCCAGCAGGATCCCGCCGTCATTGAAGCTTATCTGGGACATCCGCCCGGCAAAAGGAAGGAAGAGTGAGTAGCATCCCCGTGTCGTCAGTTCTACTCAGCGTTCAGAACCTCGAGGTTTCCTATGGATCCGTCCAGGTCTTGTGGGGAGTCTCCCTGTCGATCTCCAAAGGATGCGTGGTTTCCATCATCGGTTCCAATGGCGCCGGGAAAAGCACCACACTCAATGCCATTCTGGGCGTGCGAAAAGTCAACCGCGGACAAATTGTATTCAAACAGGAAGACATCGTCCGTCAACCGCCCCACGAGCGCGTCAAGCGGCACATCACCCTGGTTCCCGAGGGTCGCCAGCTCTGGTCCAAAATGACCGTGGAAGACAATCTTCTGATGGGCGCCTTCCCTTCCACTCTCCGGAAGGCTGCCAGCGCCAATCTCTCGCGGGTGTATGATATCTTTCCTCGACTTAAAGAACGCCGCACACAGATGGCCGGAACGCTCTCGGGTGGAGAGCAGCAGATGTGCGCCATTGGGCGAGGCCTGATGGCTGAACCGGAATTGTTGATGCTTGATGAACCTTCACTGGGACTCGCACCCAAAATCGTCGACGAGATCTTCGAGTTTGTTCGTAACATCAGCAGGCAAGGGGTCACCATCCTGATGGTGGCCCAGAACGTCAATTATGCGCTGCGCATCTCTCAGTACGCGTACCTCATGGAGACGGGGCGAATCACGCTGGAAGGTCCGAGTGAGACCCTGCTCGCCAACGACTATGTCCAGGAAGCGTATTTGGGGAGTACATGACCGACTCTTCAACTCACAAGCAAAGAATTCAGGAAGAATTTACCAAGCAGGCCCGGGCGTATGCCTCCAGCGCCGACATCCATGACCCGGCAAGGCTGCTGCGCCTTGTGAGTGCTGTTGATCCGAGCCCGAATTCCCGTGTGCTTGAAATCGCGACCGGTCCTGGATACGTCGCATTGAGTTTTGCAGCGCATTGCCGCGAAGTCGTCGGTGTCGATATCACGGCCGCGCCGTTGGCGATCGCAGAAGAAACTCGCCTGGCCCGGGGCCTCAATAACGTCTCATTCAGGCTCGCTGATGCAGACCATCTCCCGTTCTCGGACGGTGAATTCGACGTCGTCGTTTGCCGGCTGGCTTTTCATCATTTTGAGGCGCCGGAGACCGCCTTGCAGAACATGACTCGTCTCTGCCGTGTGGATGGAACCGTAGCCGTCGAAGACCTGGCCGTCAGTGAACATCCCCAAAGAGCGGAATATCAGAACCGGTTTGAACGGTTGCGTGATCCATCTCACGTCAAGGCAAGGACCATGAGCGAGCTGCTTTCAATGTTTACCGCCAACGATTTGGAGGTGACAAAGGTATACACGGACCAACTCACCCCCTCCGTCGAACGGTGGCTGGCGAATTCGCGGACTCCGCCTAAAGAAGCAGCCGAGGTCAGAAGAATGATCGAAGAGGACCTGGCCCGGGATCTGAGCGGAACGCGGCCGTTTCGAACGAACGGTGAACTCTTCTTTAACCAGAAAACCGTTGCGATTATCGGCCGCAAGATGAGACGTGCCCCGTGACGACACGGAACCCCGGGTCCAAGGGGCATGAAGTCGGTCTGTTTCTCCCCTCCCGCTGGATTGACAGATGCGTGATCTCGCCTTAAGCAAAATCGGCCCTTGGGCCACAGAATCTCTATTTAGAGTGGAGGATGTCCTATGGTGACTCGAAAGAATCAAAGTGCATTGACCTCGTCGGAACGTGCGGAATACATCAACGCGCTCAAGACGCTCAAGAAAACACCCAGCCAATTCAACCCGCCCACCGCGAGTCGTTATGATGATTTCGTCTATGTTCACATGCAGGCCATGCTGATCATGAAGATCATCGATCCTACCAAGCCAGTGCGCAATGGAAACCTGAAGGTGACCAGTGACATGCGCATGCCGATGTGGGCACACCGTTGTCCGGCGTTCTTTCCCTGGCATCGGGAGCTGCTCCATCAACTGGAGTTGGAATTGCAAAAGGCCGCTCAGAATCCCAACCTGGCGATTCCCTACTGGGACTGGTCAGTCGATCAAGGCAAGAACGCTGCCCCTTGGACCGATGATTTCATGGGGGGTGATGGAGCCGATGGCCCGGTAACCACAGGGCCGTTCGCGGGCAAGACAAACTGGGAGCTGTCGATCAGTGAGGATGGTGTCGATCATCTTGTCAGAGGGTTCGGACGCGATTCGATGGCCACCACGCTCCCCACGCCCAAGGAGGTGAGTCAGGCCCTCAACATCACCGTCTACGATAAGTCGCCCTGGAGTGACCGCAAGTCTCTCGCCAGTTTCCGGAACCAGACTGAAGGCTGGCATGTTCCTCCCGGGAGTTCGCGAGCGACCGGGATGCACAATCTTGTCCATGTATGGGTGGGCGGAACCCAGGGGACGATGCTTGCCAGCACCTCTCCGAATGACCCCGTGTTCTTTCTCCATCACTGCAACGTCGATCGACTGTGGGCACAGTGGCAGGCTCAACACTCCCAAGTCGCGCCTTATCTTCCCAAAGCAGCTCTTTCCAGCGATCCCGGTCAAGCCTGGAATGAGCCCATGATCTTTTACGACCAGACGCTTTCTTCGACTCCCCCGTGGCCGGGACCGGCAGTCACTCCGCATGAGGTCGCCGACCATCACCAGTTGGGCTATCGGTATGACTCCGAGACCACCAGCGTGCGGGCGGAAGGGGTGACAACGGAGGAGAGAGAAAATCCTGAGACCGATCCGCTGAAACAGCAACCGTTGAAGATTTCGCCGCGCGATCACTTCCGCCGACGACTTGAGGAGCTCACGACCGGGAAAGAACCAAAGAGCAAAGGTGCCGGGCACGAATGACGGGCCGGGAGGGCGCATCCATCAAGCCGACCGCAGCGGGAACGGGCGCGAGGGGATAAGGCCGGGTGAAGTCTCCCCGTCCGAACGGGGGGCTGAACCTTGAAGACTCCCGAATTCCCGGTGAGTCAGATATCTATTTCTCACCGGGATGGCGGATGAAGTAATGCCATTTGTCGAGGGATGCCGGCACGGCAATATCAAAGAAGCCCACCATCATCTCTTCATAGGTTTGATCCCCCCATCGGACGGAGCTTTCGGGATCGGGGTTGTGCGGATTGTGGCGCGAGTTGTCGTACCAGGCGACGGCTTGAAGCTCCGTGCCCGCCTTGAGGAAACGCGGCGCCGCCAACCGGTAGCTCAACTGCCAATAGAAATCGTAGTCGACCCGCAGCAGCGTCTCGATAACAGTTCCGTCGGGGTGAATGAGGTTGTATTCGAACCGTTTTCCGCGAAGATGCATGTGCGGGAAAAAGCTGAGCAGCGTGGCGTCGTTGGGGAGGGTGCCGTGCGCTTCCACCCGAAAGTTGTCCACACCCGGCGGAATCACGAAATTGCTGTTGGTTAACTGCAACGTGATCACGCGTTGTTTGGGCTGTTCCCTGGCAAAGACAATCCCGACTGAAGTCTGGTCATGTCCCGCGTGACCGTTCGTCGTGTAGTGCATCTGGAACACGAGGTCTGAACCGGCTGGAATGAATTTGGCCATGCCGTCAGGCCAGAGATCAGGCGAACTGCCGGGCGCATACACCAGCAACATATCGCTGGTGGTCGAGTGGGCGTCGTGCCGGAGTTTCTCGTCGCCCAGGCTCGAGGCCGTGAACGGCACGCCGACCGGCGCTTGCCTCAGCCACGGCGACTCGGGAGCCCGGATGTAAACCACCGCATGATGGACATGCTCGCGGGCGGAAGGCCGGACCTCTGACTTCTGTACCCACTGGTCTTCTTTGAATCCGGTGGGAACAATTTCATAGGTGTACTCAACGTCTCCGTGAGCGGGGAGAGCGACCGGCCTGGGCATTTCAATCACGAGATCCGGTTGAGGGATGTTCCATCCCACGGTCCAATGAGGCGGAGCCGGTGCGTCGTGCACGTCCCCGGCGGGAGTGTGGGCGGATGCCCAGGATGAAAGCGTTTCGATCTCCTGCGGAGTGAGCGAGGGGTCGTTTGAGAAATGCCCAAAGCGCGGGTCGGCAAACCAGGGAGGCATTTTCTTCTGCTGCACGGCATCCCGGATGAGGCCCGCCCAGCGGTGAGTTTGGTCGTATGTAACCAGGGGGAAAGGCGCGATTTCGCCAGGGCGGTGGCAGGCCTGACAGTGCTGCTGAAGGATGGGGAGGACGTCTTTATAGAAGGTTGGCACAGGGGCCTTGTCCGGGGTGATTTCTGTGCCCCCACCGGAAAACCTCACCGCGGACACGCTGAGCAAAGCGAGAATGACTCCACCCTTCCAGGAGTTCGCACCGAGATTCATCCAAACAGGATATCACGAACGTCGACTGCGGCAATCGCCCGAACTTTCCCTTGTTTGATACTTGGTTAGCCCGCGGCCCGCCGTGGCGGGCTCGCCGGGCCTGCCAAGGCCAACTCACCCAAAGGCCCCCGCCACAAAAACGTGGCGGGGCTACCAAAGCGTGCCGTTCACCATTAATACAATGATGGTCTGAGAGTGCCGCCGAGGACGCTGGAGTTGATATAAGCGGTGGTGTGGTTTCCTTCGACCCCTCCCCACGCAAACAGGATCGAGGCGGCCGGAAAGCCTCCGGCCCGAATCGTGAATCCCACGGCGTAGCTGTGACGCAGGTGGTTGAATCCCAGGTCCCCGCGGGTCAGCGCCACCCGGCCTGAATCGGCCTGGGCCATGACACCGAAAGGTCCCCAGAGGGAATGCTCGATGCTGGCGCGAAGTAACATCAGATTGGGCGCGCGGTACCGATAGTCGGCATAGCTCGGCAGGAGGTTGTCCCCATTGATATCGCTTCCACCGAGCGTCGGCTGGAAGTAGAACGGCTCGACATGTCCCGCGGGAATCATCGACTCCGTCAGAAGCACACGCAACCCGATCGTCCCCTCCCGGTTTCTGGAAAAGCGCGGCTTGGTCATCGACTCGGGGCTTTCATCCGGTCCCGCCACATCTTTCGACGAGCCTGCCCGCGTGGTCCTGTAGAGTGGAAATTCGTGACCGAAATCGAGCGTGTATCGCCGGAAGGAGTAATGGGAATCTCCCGCTGCGGCGAACTGCTGGAACGTGCCCGAGTATTTCAGTCTGACGTGATTGTCGATCAGGCTGCGACTGAACCGGATTCCCTCTCCGAATTGGGCGAACGCGGGTTGACGCGCCAGTCCCGGCGCGGTGGCCTCCGTGTAGATCTGCTCGATGGAGGGACTCGTATCTCCATGGCGGTCCCGGAGATCGACCCAGCGGCCGTTGATTTCTCCAAAGAGGGCAAGTCCTGAAGTGCCAAAGATGGGAATAATTGCGTTTCCACCTGTGATCGTTTCCTGCATTCCATAAAACGCGAGGTTCGAACTCGAGGTGGTGGGTCCCTGGCCGAAGTAGGACAGCTTGTTCAGCCGGATGGTCTGCGCATAAAGATTGAATTCGGGCCGCGGGGGAATCTTCATGATGTGGGGTGGCGCGCCGGGGGATGGACTCGGACTTGTGCTGACCTTGACCGGCTGGTTCGGATTGGGGCCCAGGACGGCCTTCATGTAAGCCCCTGCTCTCCAGGACCCGCTACTGGTGAGCACGGCGTCCATATTGATGTCGAGCCTCCAACGCTCGGTGGGCTCTCTTTGAAAAACAAAGGCAGGGCCGCCCCCCATGCCATTCTGGGGCGCAATGCTCCCGCCGGTGATATGGAAAGGATGGTCCGTGAACAGGGCCGAAAGGCAACCCCCCAATGCCTTGATGTCGAACTTGGAACAGGCGGCGGCAAAGCGTTCCTTCTCCGTACGGAATTCAGCGTGAATTTCACTCTCCTGCGCCCAAACGGGCACGCTCGACAGGAGCCAGAGCAATGCAACGATCTTTCGCATGGATGAACCCTCCCCTATTTCGGCCGATCTTTTGCACCTTTTCGCAACGTGGTCATGACCCGCTGGATGTAAGCGCTCGCAGCCGCTTCAGTATGAATCTTCCGAATGTCGAGGTGCGTCTGCTCGTCCTCAGGAAGCTGTTTCTCGATGTCCTGGACGGCGGCCAGATGGTCCCGCAGCAGGTCCGAGAGGGGTCGCCGTGGCTGGCGCGCGCTGGCAGGCGCTTGATCGATGGAAACGACGCCGGCCCCCGGCGCCATGGCGCGCATGGCGAAGCTCCCACCCCCGGTTTGAAATGTTATCCGGTCGGTGCGTGGTGAGGGCAGCGTCAGGAAGTCCAGGAATGTGTCTGCGTTGATCTCGCGCGGCGAACGGGCGCTATAGCTCCCGATGAACTGTTTGGTCACCGTCGCCGGAATGGAGGCGTGATCAAATAATCGATCCGTCACCACCGTGGCCTCAGGGATCCAGGGGGAGATCAAGACTGCAGGCACCCGAATCCCGAGCCGATCAAACTTGAATCCGGTCCCCTGATCGTGGAACTCATCAGGGGGGCAGGCCGGAGGCTGAACGTGGTCGAAGATGCCGCCATGCTCGTCATAGAGGACGAGCAGCATCGTGCTTTCCCACAGGGCCTGGTTGCTCGTAATGCAGGAGTACACGGCCGCAATAAATTGTTCGCCGGCCAGGACATTGTGATCCGGGTGCTGGTCCTGGGCGATCATCTCACCGTTGCCGACATCGTGGTCTGTATAGTTGGGCTCGATGAAACTGTAGTCCGGCAAATTGCCGGAGGTACAGTCCGCCTGAAACTGATCAAAGGTGCCGAAGAGCTGGGGCTGGTTCTTCAGAAGGAAGGTCAAGGTGATGGTTCCGCTCGGCTCGTCGTAATAGTAAACCTTTGCCGTCCGGCCGGCCTTGATCATGCGTTCATAAATGGTGGGATACTTCGATCCGATGTACAGCAGATCATTGTCGAGCTTCCCAAACGAGGTCCCAAAATGGGCGAAGGCACGGTTCGGGATGGTCGGGCCCGGAATGGAGGAATGCCAGCGGTTGAAGACGGCATATTTCCTTGCCAGCGTCGTGATCACGGGGACTTTTTCGGGGGCAAAGCCATACATGATCTTCTGGGAATGGGCCACGTCATGGCGTTTCTCAAAGTAGGCCTGAATAAAACCTTGCATCGTCGGGCCCGAGAGCGTGCCCTCATGGTTGCCGAAGATCTGGACGTTGACATCCTCAAAATGGTGGCCGGGGTCGGGCTCCAATTGGCCCTGGTACGCAGCCAGCGGCCGGACCGGGACCGCTGTGCCGGTCGTATCGGGGTTGGTTTCGCTCCCGGTGACCCCGTCAATCCTCGGATCCTGGGCCTTCAGGAACCCGAGGAGGTGATCGAACGATCGGTTTTCCATCATGAGAACGACAATGTGCTTTAACTGCTGGAGTCCGTCCGCCATATGCTCTCCTTATTGCGCCTTAAACCCTGGCGGTCCGCGACGTGAAGCGCAGCGCCTTCCCGGCCTCATCCCCTGGCACAGAATGGACGCTACCCCTGTGGACAGCCCTGGTCATCGGTCAATTGAGACTCAGCCTGAAACGAAAAGAACCTTCCCCCGAATCCAGGCGACACTCCGCCCCAGGGGATGTTGAGATTGTGGTGTCCGCATTGTAGTAAGCCGGGAAGGTTCCAAAGGAACCCTGTCCCAGCAGACCAAAGCCTCCGAGGCTAGTCGGAAACGAAATTGATTTCAGCCCCTGTCGGCAATCCATCTCGTTTCAATCAAACCGGAGGTCCTCTGAACAGAAGAGGCCCCTGCGGGAGAATGAGTATTGAGGCGCTCATTCTAATGGCAGAAGGGATGAAGTCAACGATTTTCTCGATGTTGTACTATTTTTCACATCGAATTTACCGCCCCATCTCAACGGGGAGGCTGGGATCAAGAGGATGAATCTAGCCTCGAATGACTTCATCGAGCTGGTGTCCCTCGATATCCGTGTTGACCTGCATCCACAGCGGCAAGTGGTCCGATAGCTGATAGGTGAAATCCCGTAAGGACATGCCGGGAAACAGGGGGGTGTGATCGCCCGCATGGAAATCCAGAACGCCGCCCTGATTAGTGAAGTTTTCCGGATAGATGGGAAGATGGAAAATCTGGTCGTACCGCTTATCCTTGGCGAGGTTGGTGCCGAAACTCAGTTGCCGAAGCGCCTGCGGGATGACCAGTCCCCGGCTGGTGATGGCCTTGAACAGTTCGTCATCGCGGCCCGCGATATTGAAGTCGCCCATGATAATCAGATCCTTGTCCTCGTGGGTCTTCTCCTTTCGTTTTTCGTCGACCCAGTCGGCCAACAATTGAAGCTCGCCCTTCCGGCTGGTCTCGCTGTCCCCCCAGCGGATATGGGCGCTCAGGACGACGAAATCGAAATTTCCGGACCGGAAGGAAGCCATATAGGGACTCCGCCAAAACGAGAGCTCGGAGAGGTATTCATTGCCCACCTTCTTGCGGGGAGGATTCGCTTCCGCCGCAAATCCGCCGAACGTGAGGGAACGCTTGTCATACAGGAAAGCAATCCGTTCCCGGTTCCCGCCGCTGTCCGGAATCATGTCGGAGTAGATGGCCCGCCAGTATGGGCCGAGGATCGGCAGGACCCGCCCGAGGTCGCTCAGATCGTCGCGCAACTCCACAACGCCGATCAGATCGAACTGCCCCAAGATCTCGGCGATGTAATGGATTGCGGCATCGCTTCGCTTCACTTTGCCGAATTCCCGGATGTTCCAGGTGGCAATGTTGATCGTCTCATCGAGTTTCGACGGGGGGATTTGAGCCTTCTTGATGCGGGTTTGCAACTCGATCAGGCCTTGCGCGATTTCCTTCGACAATTCACCGTGAAACATGGGATTTCGCCTTTCGCTGAATGAGGGTGATGGCTGTATCGGACCGGGGCTCTCCAAGCTTCAATGTCTCGATAATGGGAACTTTTTGAAATGGTAACCCAGTATAAGCTTTGCAATGAGATGGTCGGTACTGCGGGTCATCCCCACCCCCAGCCCGAAGTTTACTTCCCAATTGGGAGAAAGGTTCAGATCCACGGCAGGAAAGATCTGTTGTTCCTGGTCGCTCAGGGGATCGAATTTTGAGATGGGTCCCAACGCTCCGTAATACTCCAGGCCCACACTTGCCTTTGGGATGACCATGTAACTCACCTTGAAGTTTGGTGAGAAGGCGAACCCCTTGTTCTTGTTTTCACCGGCCAGCGAGCGGTCCATTGTCGGATTGAACGCGAGGTACCATTTCCCGGCCTGCTTGTCGATAATGGGGCGAATCTCGATGGTCCAGGTATCGGGAGAGAATTGACGGCGCTGGTAGCCGACTTCCATGGAGAGACTCAGTCCAACCGGCCAGTGGCGTTCCTCCGGTACCCGGACGCGGGGACGGAGATGTGTCCCAACCCAGTCCCATCCTTCTCCCGACCGCACAGAGGTGAAGTTGTAGTAGCCAAGCTCAAACCAGTCGGTTATCCCGTGCGTGATTTCCAGGGTCTCATGAAACGAGTGGTCGGTTGGAAACAGACCATCGACCATGGTCTTGCTCCCCGAGATGGTGAAGTTGCTGTGCAGCTCCACCATGGTCTGCCGCGGAGCCACTGTGTCGGCGCCATAAACCTGAATCTCATAGTTGTCCTGAGCGGGTGAGAGCGCCGGTGGAAACAAAATGAAAACACAACTCAGGAGAAAATGACTTAACCAGAAAGGAAGTCGCCGGAGCGGCCGTGATTCCAATTGGCATGCGCCAATGGAACTGGAGGGGTGTTCGATCATGTTTGAAGTTCTCGCTGAATGGCGGAGTGTACCCTAGTTCAAAAGGGGAGGCAACGAGGAAGGCAGGTGATAGGTAATAGGTAATAGGTAATAGGTAATAGGTTTTAGGGACTGAAGAGGTCGGCCGATCAATGCTGTGACTCTTGAGGAGTTGTGCTGGATGAATTGAGAATGATCTGAGATCCAAACCGGATTTTTGCCGGGAATGATATACTGAAGTTTGACCTTATTGGAGTCAGAGCTTCGGCCCGTCTCATGTCGCGGACGTCGGAGGCTTGGGGCGAGGGAAACATCCCTTCGCCAGTGGCAGACTCGAGATCATACGCAGGCCCTTCCGCCTGCCGATGGAAAGGGACTGCGTCGCATGATCACTCTGAAGAGCAATGGCTACTGGAATGAACTTAGAGCACTCCATGCGACGAGTTGTGCCACCTGACGCCACAATACATCGATCGGGGGGAGACCATAATGTTCCGCAGGGCACATTGGCATTGGATATGGATCGGATGGGGGATGCTGGCGCTCGCTGGAGCGGTTCCGGGTCATAGCGGGGTACCGCCAGCGGCCGCTACAAATTCAGCTTATGAAGTTTATGCCATCCGCTATGGAATAATTCCGGACTTCCCTGTCTCAGAGCTCGTCGCCGGTGCGAATCCATCGCGCAGGATGAATATCGACATGATGATATGGTTGCTCAAAGGACCGGGTAGAAGAAACGTCCTCGTGGACAGCGGCTTTTATCGGGCAAAATTCTTCAAGCATTGGAACCTCAAAGATTACATCAAGCCTTCTGAGGTGATCGGCAAGGTAGGTCTCAAGCCGGAGGAGATTACGGACCTTGTGATCACCCATATGCATTGGGACCATGCGGATGGAGTGGATCTTTTCCCCAAGGCGCATGTGTGGATTCAAAAAGAGGAGTTTAATCACTACAGCGACCCGGCCAATCAGGTGAATGGGGTCGACCCGGAGGACATGGCGGTGCTTTCGAAGCTTGACCGAGAGGGGCGGCTGACTTTGGTCGATGGGGACGCCCAGTCACTAATCCCTGGCCTCACCTTCTACACCGGCGGGCGTCATACTTACGCTTCACAATACGTCGGGGTGCATACCCGCGCTGGAACAGTGGTCATCGCCTCAGACAATGTTTACCTCTATGAGAATCTCGACAAGCACGCGCCGATAGGAGCGACCTTTGATGCCGCTTCCAACTTGAAAGCGCAGGATCGCATGAGAACCCTGGCGAGCCAGTCCCGGCTGATCGTTCCCGGTCATGATCCCGCTGTGTTTGAACGATTTCCAAGGCCAGGCCGCGGGGTGGCCAGGATTGATTGAAAGCAGGGTGGGGAGAGAGGTTATAGAAAATAGGTGGTAGGGGTTAGGTGTCGGGGGTCAGGAAAAACACGAAGGGTTCCTCGAGGAAGGGCTGTACCAATTTATCGCTCGATTCGCCTTTGAGCGGGTGTCCGACACACTGGATTGAAAATTCTCGTTTCCTTGGAGTCTGTCATGGCCGAGGGCATTCAGTTACATCATATCGGGTTTGGGCGCGACGAACTGGGGACCAATCCTCCGACCCTGGCCCTTCTTTCAGGAGAGCCGGAGCGGGCCAGGTTGATAGCAGAGACTGGACTCCGTGAAGTCCGGATGCTCTCCGAGTACCGCGGCCTGAACAGCTATGTAGGCCTCCTGCCCAACGGACGTCCGCTGCTTTCGGCCACTAGTGGTATGGGCGCTCCCTCGGTCAGTATCGTTGTGAACGAACTGGTCCAGGTGGGCATTCGATATATCATCCGGATCGGAACCTGCGGGTCCATCCAACCTCATGTGATGCCGGGTAGTCTGGTGATTCTGCGTGCAGCGCTGTGCCGTCAAGGCGCGGCGAACGACATTGCACCTCCGGAATTTCCGGCTGCCTCGGACCCCTTTCTCACCGTGGCCCTGGCCGAACAGGCCCGGGCGCTGGGGATGGAGTATCACCTGGGGATCACGGCCTCCGTCGATACCTTTTACGAAGGACAGGAGCGCTACGACTCGGCCAATCCGCATCTGCTGCGTCAATTGCGCGGCGTCACGGACGAGTACCGGCGCTTGAACGTGCTCTGCTATGAAATGGAGACTGGAATGTTGTTCAAAATGGGAGGCGTCTATGGGTTTGCCGCCGCCAGTGTCTGCGCGGTCATTGCACAACGCACCCAGAGCGAGCACATGATTGTGGAACAGAAACAAGTCGCCGTAAACAATGCGATCGCGGTTGCCTTGCACGCCGCGGAACAATTTGCGTAGGAAATCACTGACACAGGGGAATCCGCAGTCAAAAGCTCTGCCCCTGAAGTTCCGCGTCGCTCCGAGTGCAACTCCGGGTCTCTTCGAGGCTCAGGGGGCCCTCCTGGTTCAGGGCGGTTCCTTCTTCAGATTAAGTCCGGGAACAGTGCTCAAGAACTCGATTGATCGAGAATCATCCGAACCCCGGATTGCCCGGCGCGGACGTGCTGGAGCTCATCCTCCCCCGGATATTCGATTTGATCAAAGGTGTTTTGCCATGGGGAGTGCCTGCAATGTTTGAAACGCGCTTCACCCGGATCGGCGGCACGATGGCGCCCATCGCAGAGATCGCGCGTTGAATCGACCTGACCAAACTCTCGTCCGAAAAATCATCGGGCACGCGGCGGACGAGAATATCCAACCCATCTTCTTCCTGGATGATCTGCCACCCATTGATGGGCAGCGTATCCATGATCTGATGAAAGACGCTGGGTTGCAGGGTCACTTGCCCGCAGTCCGCGGAGGGAAGGTACAGAATTTCCCGTGTGCGACCTTGAATTCCCTCGGCGAGAACGAACGGGCGCCCGCAGCCGCAGGGTTTCGTTGCGGTCCGGACAAGGTCACCCAAGTCATAACGAATGATGGGCTGCGTGTATTTTGAGAGGGCCGTAATCAGAATCCGGCCGCCCGGTTGGCCAGCGGGAGCGGGCTGGTCATGTTCATCCACGATCTCCACGATCTGCAAATCCTCATAGAAGTGCAACCCGCAATGACGGTCGCACTCGGAGGCAATCATCCCCGCCTCGACACACGCATATCGATCAAAGAGTCGCCCCTTCCACGCCGACTCAATGCATTCCCGCCACGCTTTGGACATGGTCTCCGAGCCCGTCGCAATGACGCGGGGAGAAATTGCCAATCGACCCGCCAACTGTTCCTCGGCCAACAAGGAGGCAATGCCGGCGTATGCCTGCAGGATTTCCGGTTGCCATCCATTGAGGCGTTCGACGAGGCTGCTCAGCGGATCCGCGGCCGACATTCGAAGGGTCGGAAACCACCAGAAGTGGACCGTCCTGGTCAATCGAGCCGTCATGTTCATGGGGACACTTGAGACAATGGCGGCGGCACGGATGCGATGAAAGGGGCGAACTCTTACTCCCCCCCAATCATAGGAACGTGTCCCGGAAGCCAGGACTGCTGCCCATTCGTTGTTGTTGAACATGCTGATCGCGGGAATGCCCGTCGAGGCCGATGTGGGGGCGACCCAATAGCGGCCCTGGTATCGCTCTTCCTGGAGAACCCGCTTCAGATGTGCGCGAATCTCGTCGAGATGAATTCTCCGGTCCGTCACCAGTTCATCAAAATGCTCCATCATCAGAGACTTGGTCAAGATGGGGAGATCACGCAGTGGCGCCCGGTACAGACCCTGGTGAAATTTCTGATAGAACGGAGATCGGGCATAGACGAACTCACGCAGCCGGTTCAGCGCCTGAGCCTGGTAGGATTCCAATTGTTCGCGATTCCAGCGTTCATGCCGTTTCAAACTCCGACGCCAATTCAACAGGGATAGAACCAAGCCTGTCTTGATCATCGAGTCCATTCGACGCTCAGTCCCCCTCCGTCTTATGCCAGGGATAATCCATCACCTCAAACAGCCCGCCAGGACGACTCAAGGAGTATAGCCGACAACCACGAGGTCGCCGCTCAACGGATTGTTCTTGAAAGAAAAGGCCGGGGATGACCCCGGCCACGAAAATGCAAATCCAATCAAAAGGACCTCCTCTTCCTTGTCTACCGGACGGGTAAAGTCAGGTCCATGGTTTAACCTCAATACTTTGGAGTAATCCCGAGGTTATAAAAAATAAAGGAATCGATATCGGCAGTCTGCTCGATTGCCTTGGTTGTATTACTGGCGCCATGCCCCGATTTGGTCTCGATCCGGATCAGGATCGGCTCGTCGCCTGCATTCTTTTCCTGGAGGGTAGCGGCATATTTGAACGAGTGCGCCGGAACCACCCGGTCGTCGTGGTCGGCGGTGGTGATGAGGGTGGCCGGGTACTTGCCCCCTTCCCGGATATTGTGCAGCGGCGAGTAGCGATAGAGGGCCTTGAATTGATCTTCATTGTCACTCGACCCGTAATCTGAAATCCAGTTCCAGCCGATCGTGAACTTATGGAAGCGAAGCATGTCCATGACGCCGACCTCTGGAATGGCCACCTTGAACAAATCCGGCCGCTGATTCATCACTGCGCCGACCAGCAGCCCGCCGTTGGATCCTCCCAGAATCGCCAGGTGATCCGGGGAGGTGATCTTGTCCTGAATCAAGAATTCAGCGGCTGCGATGAAGTCATCAAAAACGTTTTGTTTCTTGAGCTTGGTCCCCGCCTCATGCCATTTCTCTCCGTACTCTCCACCCCCGCGCATGTTGGCCGAGGCGTAAACCACGCCCTGTTCGAGCAGGGCCAGCCGGAGGGAGCTGAAGCCGGGCGAGGTGGTGATATTGAATCCGCCATAACCATATAGCAGGGTGGGGTTGCTGCCATCCAGCTTGATGCCCTTCTTGTGAACAAGAAACATTGGAACCCGCGTGCCATCCTTGCTTTTATAGAAGACTTCCTTGGTTTCGTAGTCGGTGGGCTGGAAATCAGGGATCTCGGGCGAGCGGAACAGCGTGCTCTTCTGGGTCGCGATGTCGTAGCGGTAAATCGTCGGGGGAAAGTTGAAGGAGCTGAAGGTGTAGAAAACAAATTTATCGTCCTTCAGCCCGCGAAATCCACCCGCTGTCCCCAAGCCGGGAAGCTTGACTTCGCTTTCCACCTTCCCTTCCAGGCTGTAAACATAGGCCCGCGTGGTGACATCTTTCATGTAAGTGGCAAAAAGCTTCCCCCCGGCCGTATTGGCGCCCTCCAGGGGCTCCGCTTTCTCAGGGAGAACGTCTTTCCAGTTCTTCTCATCGGGGTTTTTGGGGTCGAACAGGATGACCCGGCCATTCGGGGCCTTGTGGTTGGTTTCGATCAGAAGCTTGTCGCCCATGTTGCCTACGACGCCATAGCTGTCGTCCCCGATGTCGGCGACAATTGGAGTGAAGGTCTTTTCGCCTTTCGACGCATCGCGGTAGAAGAGAGCATTCCCTTTCTTGCCTTTGCCACGTTCGGAGATATTCAAGACCGCAAAGCGCTCATCCTCGGTGGTTGAGACGAGATGGAACCGCTGGGGTTCCTTCGGGTTTTCGTAGATCAATTCGTCTTCCGACTGCGGGGTGCCGATCTTGTGATAATAGACCTTGTGGTTCTCATTCTTGGAAGAGAGCTCCTGGCCCTTCGCGGGGGCAGGATACCGGCTGTAATAAAACCCGTTCCCCTGCCAGGAAATGCCGGAAACTTTGATCCAATTCAGCACGTCGGTCAGCGGCTTTCGGGTCGCCACTTCCATGACGAAATAATCCTGCCAGTCGGATCCGCTCTTCGAGATACCATAGGCCGCATACCCGGCATCCTTCGACACTGAGAACGCACCCAACCTCGCTGTCCCGTCCTCCGAGAACTTGTTGGGGTCCAGGAACACTTCCGGCTTCCCCTCGAGCCCTTTTTGCACGTAAAGAACATTCTGGTTCTGCAGGCCGTCGTTCTTGAAGTAAAAGAAGTATTCACCCCTCCGGAAAGGAGCCGTGTACTTAGGATAATTGTAAAGTTTCTCGAGGCGCTCCTTAACTCTCATTCGAAATGGAATTGTCGCCAGGTAACCGAAGGTGATCTTGTTCTCCTCCTGAACCCATTTCGCCGTCTCAGGGGAATTGTCGTCTTCGAGCCAGCGATACGGATCAGCGACCTTGACGCCGAAATAGGTGTCGACTTGGTCAACCTTCCTCGTGGCCGGGTAATTGAATTTTTCCGCAATTGCCGGCAAGCCTAGTAAGGCGAGAACGAGAGCGCTTGTTGCGAGCAACTTCAGTAGAGTTGCTGTTCTTTTCATTCGGATTTTCCTCCCACTGATTATGATTTTCAGGTGCAACGGAAGCATGAGTGTACGCGCATGACGAGTCTCAAAGGAGAGCGGATCGGCCGGAGTATAGGACAGTCTGGCAACAACAGGCAAATGGGAAAATGGGGGTCAGGTGCCGGGGGCCAGGGGCCATGCTTGATCCGAGCTGTGACGCACCCTCCAGAAGCTGCCTGCTTCGAAGCGGGGCTCCTCATCTCTCTCAAGCCGGCCCCTTGGATAGCAATTCATAAAGCGTCTCCAGGAAACCGCTCTGACCCCTCAGGATTTTCGTTCTGGCCGCTTCGAGATTAAACCACCCGGCACGATCGACTTCCGGAAACTCTTGCTGGCGCCCGGAGTGAGGGGGCCACTCCAGCGAGAAGGTGTTGCTGTGGAGGGCTGCCAGATCGCAATCGCCTTCGAAGGCCCAGGCGTAAATGATCTTGCCGCCGGGCTGCTTGATGGGCGACAGTGCGATGAAATCTCCCGACGGACGCAACCCGGTTTCCTCTTCAAACTCCCGCTTCGCCGCCGCGAGTGGATCTTCACTAGCCCCCAGTTCGCCCTTCGGAATGGACCAGGCCCCGTCCTCTTTCCTGGCCCAGAACGGTCCGCCCGGATGCACCAGGAAAAACTCCAGGACGCCGCGGTGGCGGCGGTACATCAACAGACCTGCACTGTGCTTGAGCATGCCAAGTTTCCATTCAATCGCACTCCGAGCCCTCGCGATGCAAAGCGCAGATGAAGAAACCCTGCTCTGATGGGGCTGCGGCTTCAACGCCCTCTGGCATCAGAGGCGGAAAAGAGTGACAAACCCGTTCGAGTATAAAAGTCGACCAGCAGTCCGAGATAGGCGCCGGCAATCACATCACTTAGGAAATGGCTGTTTGTCGCGATCAAAGCGACAGCGAGTGCCAGCCAGAGAGCGAGGAAGATGTTCCGGTACCCAGGATAAAATCTCCACAAGGCGATGATTAAAGGCGTAAGCACGGACATATGTCCGGAGGGAAAAGCATTCCAGTATCCCGGTCCGGCGAACCAGTGGAAACCCCATTCGCCGGGGTACTGCAGCCACAATCTCGGGCTGGGAGCGCCGAAGACATCCTGCAAAAAGGATTTCAACAAATAGGCCACCGGGAGTGCAACACTGATTGATTGGAAGAATCGTCGGTGACTATTGTCAATCCCGGAGTACCTCAGGTACAGGTAGACCGCCCAGCCGGCAATAGCAATCGCGCAGACCATTAGAAACAGGTACTGGGCGATGTGTATCAGGCGCCTCATCGGAACGAGCAGTTGCGCTCGGACCTCGAGCTGGGTGTTGAGGAACCTGGCGATCCGGGCATCAAGATAAAAATGGCTGAGGACTACCAAGAGACAAACCAGGAGAAGCAGCCCGATAAAAGTTTTTAAGCTCATCCGAATGGAAACCCATCTCGCGCCATTAGCAGGGCACCTTTGCACTCGATTCTCCGCGGGTCCAAGCTGAATGATCGCAATGGGGGACGTCTCCGTCTTCCAATTCGTTCACCTTGACGAATGGATAGCTGATCCACAGGAGCGGGTCTGACCAGGGCAAAATATCCTCCACAAAGGAGGCCCGGGATGCGGCAAGCAGGATACCGTCGATCTGAAAAAAGGTGAATTATCCCTCCACGGCGGGCATCCTGTCGAGTTTTTGTCTTCCTGGCTTCGTTCCATGCGGCCAAGTCATTCTGGAGAAGCGCCCTGGGCCGCGCTGCGCCTTATCCGGTACCGGATGATCGTGTAGTATTTTTCGGGGTTCCCCTTGAAGAACATGCCCGGCCCTTTAAGATATTCCTCTTCATGCTCTCCAATGACTTCAAATCCACTTTCCACGATGAACTTTTTGAGCCTCGAAATGGTGGGGGCTTCCGCCGTGTACGGCCCCACATGAAGGATTTCAGCCACCGGACCATACTCCCAGGTGACTAGCTCCGGCGTGAGACCTTCCCCGGACTTGACGGGAGGAAGGGTGGTGACTTCATTCGGAACCGGTATTCCGTAGCGACCAACCCACTGCGATTTTGGTGAATCCAGGGCTTTGGACCATCGGGCGCGGGGAGCGGGTTGGTGGGACCCTTTAGGGCCTCCCCGAATGCTGAAGTAGGTCTTGAAAAGCAGGCCCAGGGCCTTTCCTGCCACCACATTGGGATCTCCGGAGGATTCCACTTCAATCATTTTTTGTGAAGGCATCTCGGTGAACCGGGGCTCGATGAGATTCCTATATTGGGACAAGTCAGGCCCCCTCATCAAGGCGATAAAAATTGCGACCAAGAGGATCAGTGCAACGGCTGCACTCAGCGCAATCACCTTCAGCTTCATCGTGTCCACCCTTCGCAGAGACTAAATCTGCCGTGTTGGACGATCGGATCTTCAGGCCTCCCAGTGGAGCTGATCCAAACACCCGCCGGCAATTCACAGAGACTCGCCTGGGGGGGTGCTTTCACCCATCCCAAGATCCCGCCTGCCCGGTCCACCGCGGCTGAATCGTCCCCTTCTCAAGTCCCGATCATCAAAGTACCGAACCCGGAGCCATCAAGGTATTATAGACGAAATGAGTCGGCGGATCAGACCTCAATCACTGCCCGGACCCTGCGTATTGGTGGCAGGATTGCGAGAGGCTCCAGTCAGGGCTATGATGGAGCACTTCAAAACATAAGGATGTACCCAAAGGTCTATGAGCCAAGAGCATTCCGAAGCCACCCAGGACTATCCGATCGTGGTCCCATCGTCCGCCCGGCACCGAATGGGTCAGAGCCTCCTCGCGATGGCCGAAAAGGCCCTTCGGTCCCGCCTCAGTGAACTGCTCAAGAACGAGAAGCGTACCCGCGCGGAGAACGACATCGAGGCCTTGCATGACATGCGTGTGGCTTCGCGCCGATTGCGGGAAGCGCTGCGCATCTATGCAGATTTGTACTCGCAGAAGAAATTGAAGCAGGGGAAGAAGGATGTCCGCCGTGTGACACGAATCCTGGGCCTGGTCCGCGAAGTGGACGTCAACGTCGAGCAACTCAAGAAATGGCAGGGCCGACTGGGAGAGGGTTATGCCATTCCAGTCGAGTACTGCCTCGCCATGGAACAGTCGCGCCAGCGACGGCTGAGGAAGAAGATGTTCGCAAAACTGGATGAGGTGGACCCGGACACGCTCCGGGCCGACCTGTCCAAGTTACTTCAACATCCCCATCGGCTGAGCCGCCCGAGAGAGGTTGAACCCGGGAGCGAGCTTGCGCTCTCGTATGTTCTGTTTGCCCGGCATTTTATCGAAGCAGGCTTGGGAGCGATTCGTTCGGATGTCGAAGCGGTGTCTTCAAAACCGACTCTGCACAATTACCACCGGTTGAGAATCCAGGTTAAGAAATTTCGATACTCCCTGGAACTTCTCTCGAGGGCGTTCGATTCCCATCGAGCGGTCCGCATCCTGAAACAACTGAAGTCGCTCCAGGATGAACTGGGGGCGTTGCATGACTGCAGCGTACTCCATTCCACGGTGAGGGCCTATCGGGCCCAACTTCGCAGAAGTGAACTCTCTCATTTGGAGCGGCAGCTGCTTCGTCTGATGCGTGTTCTCGCTCGTGCATGGAGTAGTCAGAAGAAAACAATTGATTCCCATCTCAGGAGACTTGCTTTACTTCGGTTTTTCGAAAGGATTCCTACAGCGCTCAAGGAAGAAAAATCCTCTCCCGCGATCCAATCGACGCCCGAGGTTCCCCCCGTCAGGATCAAGGCCAGGCACTGAAGTCGAGGGCTCGTCTGATACACGGACCTAAGATCGGCGCCCTGGACATCTCCGATGGCGCCCGATCGGGCGAAGGCAACAGGACGGGTCCTCATTTTTTCCTGGATATGCAAACCCCAGCTGGAGTTCAGGGCCTTGGCACCAACGTAAGGGGCACCCTCCCCAGAGGGACTCTTGATCCCCGTTTCTAAACAAGTCCCCGATCTCAAATTTGAAATTTCGGATGATGCAGGCAAGAGGGAGACATCGATCGCCTCCGCGATGACCCTTTTCTGCTTTCCGCCACCCCGCTGGATCCCGGACCGAGTATCACTGCGATCCGCGGATATGCGGGTATTGACCCTGTGTTCCAAACGATCCCGGCTCCAGCCTCAGTGATCTCAAGCGAGGATCCGGGTAGGGGCCGTTTTTGAGACCCGGCTCTTTCGGCGGCCGGCAGCAGCCTTGGGCTTCTCAAACAGATATTCCGTGATCGCCTGCTGGAGGGCGCGTTGAGTTCGCTGCACCGAGTGCCGGGCATTCAGGACATGAAACTGATACTCCAGGGCAAGCTGATCGTACACCCGGAGCAGTTGCGACTGATATTTCCTGAAACTGTCGTACATATCGGAGTGAGGATTCTGGTCCTGGCCTGACTCCCAATAATCCATCCCTCCCGATTCGAGCACGCGCTGAATCAAAGTCTTTACATCGATCTTCAGATAAAAGACGATGTCCGGCACCAGGGCAAACCCGAACAAATCACGCACCCAGCGCGGATCCACCCCGCGCGCATGGGCGCGGGCAAAGGCGGTGTAAATATAACGGTCCGCCAGGACGATATAGCCTGCCCGCAGGGCCGGGATGATCTGATTCTCGAGGCGGTCCGCAAAATCGGTGGCGTAGAGCAGATTAAATGTCCATTTATTCAGGCTGTGACCCTCCTTGGCCTCGGTAATCGTCTGGCCGATCAACTCGGATCGTGTCCAACCTGTCTCCATGGTGGCAAAACCCTGCACCTCGAGCCAATCCCGCAGCATCGCGATCTGCGTGGATCGGCCGACCCCATCGGTCCCCTCAATCACGATGATCTTCCCCTTCAGTTCCCGCAGGTCGATGTAGGGCAACCCCAGGCCAAAAAACCTCTTTGGAACTTCAGCGAGTTTCATTGAATTCATGATCGAATCCTATGGGCAGTTGTCAGTTCTCAGTTGTCAGTTCTCAGTTATCGGCTCTCAGCTTGCGGCCAAGAGTTCTATTAAGACCATGGCGTGTTTGTTAACTTTGCATCCTCTTGAGGCCCATTTCTGAAACATCCTTGCCTTCTGAACCGACGCACTGACAACTGAGAACTGGCAACTGAGAACTCCTTCACAACCCCAATTCCTTCTGGACAATGGTCCGCACACTTCTTTGCATGACTGAAATGGATTCCCGCGCATCGATCACAATCAGGCCGTATTCCTTCACCATATGATCGTACTCACGAAGCACCCGCGACTGGAACAACCGGAAGCTTTCGACAGGATCGGTGGAGAGATGCAAGTCCATCCCGGCTTCGTAGTACTTCAACTGCGTCCGGCCGACCAGCAGTCGTTTGACCGAGACATCGATGGGGACCCGGAAATAGAATGCCAGGTCGGGTCGGACCGCAAAATTGTAAACCCGTCGTACCCACTCGCGATGAACCCCGCGGGCCGCATCGCGGGCAAACGCAGTAAACGCATAACGGTCCGCCAACACCACCATGCCCGCCTTCAAGGGGGGAATGATTTTGTAGGCCAGGCGATCGGCAAAATCCGTAGCGTGGAGCAGGCTGAAGGTGGTCGGGGTCAAGATTCCTTTCTTCTTTCCCGCCTTGCTCGCCTTCTTGACCAGGGGGGAAGAATTCCATTCTGTGAAAAACACCTTCAGGCCCAGCGATTGCAGCCAGCGCTGGACCAGCAGGAGCTGGGTGGACTTGCCTGATCCATCGATCCCTTCCACGATGATCAGTTTTCCCGGAAAGTCATGTTTAGCATTCAGTATGGTCATGAGGATCCTTCTGTAGCGGACAACCAACCCGGATTTTTCAGCGGATACTGCGAGCCTTGCGCCCGGGGCGGGCATTTCTCACCGGAACCAGGGCTGTCGGATGAGGATGACGGTTCAGGGTCACCCGAAAGTCCATCTTTCCCCCAAACAACTTCTCAAACAATTGGCCCTTCCGCTGGGCCCCCCACAGCTCCAATTCGGCCTCATCGCGGGCCTCAAACTCAAATCGCCAGCGGCGGTGATCCTTGCGCAATGAGATCAGAGTGAGGATCTGGTTATGACTGCGGTCGATCCCGTCCGCCACACGAAGGATTGCGCTTAACCGGCGTAGTCTCTCAAATTCCTTCCTCGGCATCAAGGCGCATTCGGGATCCCTCCGGCTCGGTTCCCCCTTGCGATGAAAGCGGGCCAGAAGACCAATAAAATCAATCTCCCTGGGGGTGAACCCGCGCAGGCCGCTATTGAGAATGATGTACTGGGAGTGGCGATGGTGGCGAGTGTAGCTCACCAGGATTCCGATATCATGCAGAAGGGCCCCATACTCCAACAGCTCGCGGGTCTCCTGATTCAGGCGGTGCACCCGGCGCGTGGCATCAAAGATTTGCAGGGCGGTCTGGGCGATTCGCTCGGAATGGGCCTGGTCATATCGACTGCGGCGTGCCAGTTCCAGGACGCTGCGACGGCGCACGTCAGAGATCAGGCCGTTCAGGGAACCATGCGGCTCCCGGGACCGCTGGAGAAAATCCAAAACCATGCCTTCGCGCAAAGCCCGGGTACACAGGGTGAGCCGTTTGATTCTGAAGGCCTTCATCAGCGTTTCGAGCAGGATGGCACCGGCCACAATGGTGGTGGCCCGCGCGAGGTTCACCCCTTCGAACCGAAGCCGTTCCTTCAGGGTCATCGCCAGCAATCGCCGGCTGAGCATCTCCAACGCTTCCAGCTTCAGGACCTGCTGATTGAAATGGCGCAATCCTTCCCCGTATCGGATTTGATGCGCGAGATCGGCCAGGGTCAGGATCGTCCCGGACGTCCCCACGGCCATGGCAAAACCGGTTTCACGGCCTTGATGGATGAGGTCGGAGACCCGTTTGAGAACAAACTTTTCGATCGCCTCTCGTCCTTTGTTGGTGATGGGATCCCGGGAAATGAATTTTTCCGTCAGGCGAATGACTCCCAGTTTTCGGCTTTCAGAGAGGAAGGTTTGCTTGGAATCACACAGGGACAGCTCCACACTTCCCCCGCCAATGTCGATCAGCAGGGCGCGGCGCCCTCGAAAGTTGATGCTCTGCTGCACGGCCAGCGTGATGAGACGAGCCTCCTGGGCGGAAGTGATGAGCTGGAGGTGGATTCCGACCCGCTCGTGGATGCGGCTGATGAAGTCACCGCCATTGCGGGCCTCCCGCACCGCGCTGGTCGCATAGGCAATAATCCGGTCAGTGCGGAGACGCTCTGCCAGCCGCCTATAATTGCGCAGGCACTGTTCCGCCCGCACCATCGCCGCCTCGCTCAGCAGGCGCGTTTCAAACACCCCGCTGCCCAGACGCACCATCTCCTTTTCGCGATCGACGATCTCGAAATCGATGCCATCGTGCGATTCGACGAGGATCATGTGGATGGAATTGCTTCCCACATCAATGGCTGCAATCTTCATAGGGACGCTTCAAGAAAACCATGGGCGAGCGGGCTTGGCCCATCAAGGCTGCACCCCCCGCACTCTCCACCCGGGAGCCTCCCTGAAGGAGGGGACCAACCCGAGGTTCCACGGGGGCGAACTCGCCCGGCACTGGTCTGATGAACGAAAGGGGCCACCCCGCCTCGTCAGATTAAACTCTTGATGGGTCGATGGGCGGGTGTGATAAGATTTCTGTGCCAGACGTTCCGCACACATCGATCGCTCAATTATGGAAATCTACCTGCTTAGACACGGAGTGGCCGTCGAACATGGGACGCGGGGAGTGAGGGAGGAACAACGCCCCCTGACCCCCGAAGGCGCGACCAAAATGCGGGCGGCCGCGGAAGGCATGAAAAACCTGGGCGTGACGTTTGATGCCCTGCTGACCAGCCCGCTTGTTAGGGCGCGCCAGACCGCCGACATCGTGGCCTCAGTCTATGGCGTCAAGGATCGCCTCAAGGAACTGCCCGCCCTCCAGCCGGGATCTGCGGTCGAAAGACTCTGGGCGGCACTCAAACCCTACTCCGGGGCGCGGCGATTGATGTTGGTCGGCCATGAGCCTGATCTTAGCCAGCTGGCAGCGGTCCTGCTCACCGGTCGCCCAGACGGGATGAACCTCCAACTCAAGAAGGGCGGCCTCTGCTTCATTGAGATGACTTCGCTGCCGCCCAAGGGTCGCGGCCAGCTCTATTGGCTTCTCACCAGCAAGCAACTCCGGCTGATGAAATGATTCTTGACCCGGCGGGAGCGGTCGAGCGCCTCGAAACCCTTTCCCGGAAGAATCCTGAGTGCCTTCATTTCTGCACGGTCCTTCCTCCCGTCGCGCGCGTATGACCTCTCTCCCGTCCACAATCAAGCCCCGTATTTCTTGAGCTTCAGGGCATTTGCAAGCATCAGGGTCATTTCCTCTACCGCCTGAATCTTCCCAAGGATCCCTCGCGCGCACTCCCGCTCCGTGAAACGGCCCGCCACATCCACCCCGCAGTATTTCGAGTGAAGGAGAAACGGGCTTGGATGCCAGCTGTGGGCTTTGAGCGCCGAGGGGCTGGAGTGGTCGCCGGTAATCGCAAAGACCTCGGCGCCCAACGACAACAGCTCCGGAATGTGGCGGTCCACCTCTTCAATCGATTTCACTTTCATTTCGAAATTCCCGTCTTCCCCGTAGCTGTCGGTCTTCTTGTAATGGAGGTAGAAGAAATCGTAGCTCGAAAAATGCCGGCGGAGAGTCTGGATTTCGTCGGCGAAGGTGTCTCCGGTCTCCAGCACATCCATTCCCACCAGCTTTGCCAGTCCCCGGTACATCGGATAAGTTGCAATGGCGGCAGCACGGAGGCCGAAACGCGTGCTCATGTCGGGAATGGCGGGATACTTGGCAAATCCCCGAAGGACCGCCGCGTTGGCGGGATGATCCTCGCGGAGCACTTCCTTGACCCGGTCCAGAAACTTGTTCACGATGAAGGCCGTTCTTTTCGCCGCGGGATCGAGTGTCTCGGTGGGGATGCGCTTCTTCCCCTCCTTCTGAGGGTCGGCGTCCGTCAGGCGGTCATCGAGGCCGTCCCCGCGAAACAACACCGTAAAGCGATGTTCCTTTCCCGGCTGAATGATCAGTTCGACGTCGTCGATGGCGGGGATCTCGTGCCTTAGCTTGGCGCACAGTTCTTCATTGAGGACGGTTGCCAGACGGCCCGCCCGGCGATCGATGATAACGTCGTTGGCGTCGATTGTGCAGAAATTCCCGCGCGCTGCGACGTCGCGGCTGGTCATCTCCAGGTCCACCCCCAGCGCCTCGAGGACCCCGCGGCCGATCTGGTACCTCACGGGATCGTATCCGAAGATCGCCAGGTGACCGGGACCGCTTCCCGGAGTAATGCCGGGCGAGACGGGGTCAGCCAAACCAACCACTGATGTCTTGACCAGCGCATCCAGGTTGGGGGTCACCGCCGCCTCCATTTCACTCTTCCCGTTCACAGCCAGCCCGCCCAACCCATCCATCACGAGCAACAAGATCTTTGAATCCGTTTTCTGAATGAGTGCGCTAATCATTCCTTCAGTCAACATGTGGCAACCTCATGAACTATGATCATGCCATTCTCCCCACCCGTCTTTTTACGCGCATAAAACGAAGAAGATAAGATGCCTCAATATGGGAGGTGTGTCAAAAGAAAATGAACCCGCGGGAGCGGAATGCACTCCCACGGACGAAGAGAAACCGGCATCGCCCCCCACCAGGATGGCAGGTCCGGGTCATGGTCTCCGGAGCCCTCTAAGATTCATCTTCGAGACGGAAGACCCGGTTTACCATGCGAGGTTACGGCAAACCTCAGGTGAGACCTGAACCGGATGGCTTGTTAATTCGAGATGCAAGGAAAGGGGCGATAGCTCGGAGAATCGCTCCAGATGTCTGGGGGGGAATTCTTCGCTCGTTCACACGACCATGAGGGATTTCTTTGAGAATTGCTTTTGATGGTAGAGCTGCCGGTCAGCTTCTTCAATCGCGGTCGCAAGCCTGTCAATGGAACTGAGCTCAGCGACACCATAACAGATGCCGAAGAATATCTTTCCCGCACGGGTGTTTATGGACTGATGGCTCAAATGCTCTTTCAGCAGTTGCAACCGCTTTTCCGCCTGTGAAAGGTCAGTTTCGCGCATCAGCACAAGGAATTCATCGCCGCCCCAACGGACCAGACAATCTTCCCCGCGAACCATGGAGGAGATGGTGCGGGCCACCACCCGGAGGACGTCGTCGCCTCGTGAGTGTCCTGCGAGATCGTTGATCTTCTTCAGATTGTCGATGTCGAGCAACCCCAGGGCGTCAGGAAATTTTGAGGTCCGGGCCCGCTTGAAATCCACCTCACAGAATTCCCGAAACGCGTGCCGGTTATAAACCCCGGTCAGCGAGTCGGTCTGCGCCAGGTACCGCAATCGATCCTGCGCCTCGTGCAACTGTGCGTTGGCGGACTCCAGGCGGTGCTGGGTTTCCTGCATCGCCGTGACCACCATCCCGATCGCCAGGGCATACTGCAGGAGCAGATCATAGAAGCTCGAAAACTGAAGGTAATCGAGTGAGCTGAGGTTCCGATGAAAAACATAACCAAAGACAAAGAAGTAATGCAGGTCCATCAATGCAAAGATGGAACAGACATAGGCGAGGATCCGGGCGCCCACGTTAAAACGAAACCAGCGGGAACTGAAGAGGAGATAGGCATTGTATCCAAAGGCCCATGCCATAACGAACAGATGGATCACGTAAATCGAGTTGAACCCTTTGAGCGCCCACGTGAGGACGACAGCCCAGGCGGCCATCGGGATCGCCAGCAGCAGATGGTATTTGCGAATGGGAAATTCACGGGAGTAATTCCACGCCGCCGCGATGAGCATCGCCAGGGAACCGAGCTCGAAAAATTGATAAAGCGCTAGAAACCAATGCAGATGGTGGAGAAAGGAAAGCAGAAGCGTCAGGAGTGCGGCGGCATAAAGAAACCAGCCGACCATCCAGTATCTTAAATAGAGACGCTTGTCGTACAGCGAAAGAAACACGAAGAGCAGGAACAAGATGGAGACGCCCGCAATTTGTACACAGAGAGCAATGTTGTGAATGTTCACTTCAATTTCCTGTGAAAAAACAAAAATTCGTGTGCGGGGAGACACCTCCAAGGATATCCGGCCGGGGCTGACCTCCCTTCAGCCTCGCAGACACTTGGAAGTCTGACAACAAAAAGTTACAAAATTCTTACGATGGTTAAGGGGGTGTCAATGCGGGGACAAGGGTTCAGCGGGTGCGGGACGGGCTAACCGTAACCGGCTCTGGTTCAGCAAGATACCGCTCCATGCGCACCTTGACCAGTCGCCGTCCTTCAGTTTCAACCACCAAAAATTTCCACTGATCAAACACCACTTCCTCCCCCTTGACGAGGATCCTCCCCGATTGAGCCAAGAGGAATCCGGCGAGGGTCGAGTAGTGGCTTGACTCGGGAAGCCGGAGCTTGAGCCGTTTATTCATTTCCCGGATCGAAATGTCACCATCCACCAACATCGACTCATCGGAAAGATGACGGATGGCATCCAGCTCGAAATCGTGCTCATCCTGGATTTCTCCGACAATTTGTTCTAACAAATCTTCCAACGTCACGATCCCTTCCATTCCCCCATGCTCGTCGATCACGACCGCGAGGTGAATATGATTTCTCTGCATGTATTTCAGGGTTACATCGACTTTCGCTGTGTCCGGGACAAAGAGAGGCTTACGCATCACATGGACAAGCTCCATAGGCGCCCGGGAACGATTCAAATCCTGGATGCGTTCAAAGAGGCCGGGCAAAACGTCCTTGGCGTGGAGAATGCCGACGATGTTGTCGAGGTTCTTGCGATAAACGGGGATGCGGCTGTACCCGGAAGCTCGGATTGTCTGGAAGACTTCTTCCGCCGTCGCATCGACGGAGAGGGCTGTGACTTCGGGGCGCGGGATGGTCACCGATTTCACAGCCAAATCGGAGAGGGACAACACCCCGCGCAGCATCTTCTGCCGATCCGTCGAGGCCGAATCAACACCGGACTCGTCAATGATCGAGTGGAGCGCCACGTCGGAAAGGTTAGGCGCCTTCCGCTCCTCGGTATCCAAGTGACGGGCGATCAAATTCGCCACCCCGCTACCCACCACCACCACGGGCTGGGCGAGGGCCATCATGACCCGGAGGGGCTGAATTAACGCTAACGCGAGTCGATCGGCGTGACGGGCCGCGATTGTTTTAGGCGTGATTTCTGCGAAGATCAGAAGCACGATGGTCAACAGGATGGTCGCAGATGCCAGCACGAGGTCCCGATGCGGATCGAGAATCAGGTCCGCCACGAGGGTGGAGGTCACCGCCGCCATCGCGACGTTGGCAAGCGTGCTCATGAACAGGATCGTGGCCAGGATTCGCTCGGGACGCCTGATAACTGCCAGCACCAGCTTCGCCCGGTAATTGCCCTTTGCAGCCAGACCTTTAATGTAATAGCGGTTGACAGCAAACAGCGCCGTCTCGGAACACGCCGCAAACACGGCCAGTGCAAAGAGAACCACTAACAAGCTGACTTCAAGCGTAACCAAAATGTATTCCCTTCCAACGAAGAAGGCAACCCCGGATTATGGATCGCCATGCCAAGGTGATGGTCGCTTCCCTGAATCATAGAACCCCGCGATCCACGGGTCAAGTGAACCAAGGCCCCGCGATGGACCGCGTTCTTTATCCTTGACTTCCCCCCGGTGTAAGAACTAATTTGGGTCGTTATCTCTCCCCCCAAATCCAATGACCGGGTGGTCAACAATCATGTGCAGAAGATCCTCCGCAACCCGCCTTGCAGTTTACAGGATATTGGGGTTTCTTATTATCTCTCTCGTTCTCACAACAGAGCACTTTGCCGCGACAGTCCCTACAAAGACGCCGAAGAAAAATGGGGCCAAATCTCTCCTCGCTTATGTGTTTGACGATCGTTTTTCAGTCGTTCGCTCTCGGCCGGATGTCGAGGCCCCCTTCCTACGCCGGCTGCGCGTCGGCCATCGTGTTTTCCTGCCCCTTGGCGGCCCCCCCTCCAGGAATGTGAAATATCGCCGGGTGGTCGTCAGCCGGAAGTTTTCCGGATGGATCCTGGCCGCGGCGGTTGTGGCGCCTGGCCTTCCGGGTGATGACGAAAGGCTTTTTCGCCACGCCGCCTCACAGTCTCGTGAGAAGGCGATGATAGCACTGAAAATCCTGACGACACATTTCGATCGAACGCCGCTGCATGCAGCCGCGCTGCTGCGTCTTGGCCAGCTCGCCGAAGAAGAGGCAGGACAGCTATCCGTGGAGGCCAATCGGAAACTGGCGCGCGAGGAACGATCCCTGCCTGAAGGCCTGGATGAAAAAGAACTATTCGCAAATTACCGTGGCCTGGACCGCTGGGCCTCGAATGGGGTTCGATTCATCTACCACAGGGAGAAAGACCGGTTTGTCTACCACGGAGAGGCATACAGGGAGATTATCAGGAAATTTCCTGGTAGCCCCGAAGCCGCAAGCGCCCGCGGGAGGCTGGCTGGGATCGAGGATGCATTAAGGAACTGAAGTGACATGGTTCCACCGGGTCCTAATTTCCCCGCACGGTCGCGCCAAGGCCCCGCTGGGAAGGGCTGGACACAGGACTTCCCCCTAGTCCAGTCGCTCGATCAGGGGAACATCCACGGTCATCTTCCGCCGTCCCCGGTACAGTTCGACCTTGACGGTGCCGCCCGGCTGCTTGGACTCAACATAACGGTTGATATCTTCGTCCGACTCGAACTCGCGTCCGTCCACGGAAACAATCAAATCGCCGCCAAGGATCATGCGCTGGTTGCCGACGATGAACACCTCATCTCCTCCGCGAAGACCTCCCCGTTCGGCGCTCCCGCCCCGCGCCACTCGCGCAACCAGCACCCCGTGATCGACGGGCAAACGCAGGGCATCGGCCAAATCCGGATCGATCGCATAACCCCGCACGCCAAAGAAGGCCCGTTTTACCCGTCCGAGGGTAATCAGGTCCGTCAGGATCCCCTTGGCGCTGTTGATCGGAATGGCAAAGCCGACACCGACGCTGCCCCCGCTGGGAGATGCGATCTGGGAATTGATGCCGACGACCTCGCCGTGGGAATTGAGCAGCGGGCCACCTGAATTGCCGGGATTTATCGCCGCGTCAGTCTGAATGACGTTTTCAATCAAACGGCCATTCTCGGCCCGAATTGAGCGTCCCAGGGAACTGACGATCCCCGCGGTCAACGTGCCGGTCAAACCGAAGGGATTGCCGATCGCCAGGGCCTTCTGTCCGACCTGCAAGCTGGCCGAGTCCCCGAGTTTCACGGGATGCAGTTTCGCCGCCGGCGCAGTGATCCGGATGACCGCCAGATCGTTGGACTTGTCGCCCCCGATAAACCGCGCCGAGTATTTAGACTTGTCGTAAAGGGTGACCTCGAGTCGACGCGCCCCTTCGACCACGTGGAAGTTGGTCAGAATATGCCCCTGCCCATCGATCACAAAACCGGAGCCCGTTCCCTGGGCGGGCACCGGCATGAAGAAAAAATCGTATTCCACGGTCTCAGTCGTGATGTTGACTACACTGGGATTGACGGTGCGGTAAATCTGAATGTTGACCTGTTCTTCCCCGCTGAAACTTTCCTGGGGAGACGCCGAGACGTCGTTGACTTTCAATTGTTGTGCCAGGTCCCCGGGTACAACGGTGTCCGATCCACTGGGACGGGGCATCCGCCATAACACATACGCTGCCAGGATCAGAAACAACAGAGCGAAGATTCGGGTCCCAGCGGACAGATGGAGACGTCCTGCCGCTTCCCCCAGAAATCCCTTCATTCGTCTGATTTCATTCATAATGATTAATCTATCCCCGTTCCCCGAATTCGACGTGTTCGAGATCAGTTGTCTTTATGACGATCCTGGTCCACCATGGGAACAAACCGGACGGGGAGGAGTTCGCGCTTCACGATCCCGCCCGGGGTTTTCTTCACGAGGATCAGGTCCTGGGTTCCGATCCCCACCGGCACAATCATCCGGCCATTCATTCCGAGCTGGTCAATCAGCGCGGGCGGTATTTCAGCGGGAGCCGCCGTTACCATGATCGCGTCGTAGGGAGCATGTTCCGCCCACCCTTCATAACCATTCCCCACCTTGATTTTGAGATTCCTGTATCCCAGCTCCGTCAGGGTCCTTTCCGCGCGCCGGGCCAGCGGCTCAATCAACTCAACAGAATAGACCTCAGGCACGAGTTCCGCCAGAACCGCGGCCTGGTAGCCCGAACCCGTTCCAATCTCGAGTACCCGCTCTTTCCCGCTGAGTTGAAGGGCTTCCGTCATGAAGGCCACAATGTAGGGCTGGGAAATAGTCTGATCGTAACCAATCGGCAAGGCCCCATCGTCGTAGGCGCGGTCTCGAAATTCCGGGAGAACAAACTTATCGCGCGGTACCTTCCTCATCGCCTTCAGGACACGAGGGTCACGAATGCCGCGGTTCTCCAGTTGGTGCTTCACCATCTGCTCACGAGAAGTGACTGCAGCATCAACATCCGATTGAGTAGCCAAACTCTTCATAGGCGGAGGAGGGTCAGAGACACAATGGGACATGTGCAGGCTGGACGCCAAAACCGCAACGCCTGCAATCCAAAGCGCGATCCGGGTAGCCACCATTTCTACGACCTTCCATCTCCAATCCTGGACCTGAGGAGTCCGGAGTTCCAGAGGACTCCCCCGTGGACTCCGAACCACCTCTCTCGCCGCGGGCAGGCATCAAAGGGCGGCTCCCTTCTTGACAGGGGTCTTGTGGACACCTGGCGGCGAAGGAGAAGCAGGCATCTTCTTCGGGTTCGTCTTGCCGGGAGAGGGTCCGGAGGATTTCGCCTCGGGGGCTTCAAAATCCACTCCGCTCCGGGGCGCCGTCCCCTTCGTCTCGACCGTCGCGGGGGCGGTTGTGCTGGCCTTCAGGACGGGGGTTTCCTCGGGGAAAAACTCTTCGGGCGGCTTGTTATCATAGACCGACTGCATGAACTGGATAAAGACCGGCAGCGCCGTTTTCGCACCTGTTTCCTTGTCTCCAATGGTCTTCTTCTCGTCGTATCCGACCCAGACGCCACAAACCAGCGAAGGCGTGTAGCCAATAAACCATGCATCGGTAAAATCATTTGTTGTCCCGGTCTTGCCCGCCAGGGGTCTTTTCAAAATCTTGGCCCGCGTCGATGTCCCAAACTCCACGACCCCGCGCATCAAGGTAACCATGGTTCGAGCCACTTCGCTTGGAATCACCTCGGTGACCGCGGGATAATCCTCTTCGAGCACTTCCCCGGAGTAACTCACCACACGTCGCATCTCGTGGGGTTGGACTCGTACCCCGTCATTGGGAAAGGTGCTGAAGGCCGACACCTGCTCCCATAGCGTGATGTCGGCCGCCCCCAGCGCCGTGGGTAAGTACGGCTCCATTTTGGAGGTAATCCCGAATCGCTTTGCGGTCTCAATAACGTTTTTGATCCCTACCTTGGCGGCAATGCGGACGGCGGGGATGTTGCGGGATTCAGCCAGTGCCTTGCGAAGCGTAATCACCCCTTCGAATTTCCCGTCGTAGTTGTGGGGCGAATACAGTCCGCCGCCCGAAGGGAAGCTGACGGGGGCATCGAGGACAGTGTCGTCGGGCTTCATCCCCTCGAGCAGGGCCGTGGTGTAAACATAAGGCTTGAACGAAGAGCCCACCTGCCGCGCCGCCTGGTTCGCGTGGTTGAACTTGCTGGTCTCGAAGTCGTACCCGCCCACCATCGCCTTGACCTCGCCGGTCTGCGGCTCGATGGCCAGCAACGCCCCCTGGATCTTCGGCTCCTGCTCCAGTGAAAGCTTCACGGTCTTGGTCTTGTCATCGATACTGGAGATTTTAAAAAGCGCGATGTCCCCGCGATGAAAAATCTCCGAAGGGGCAGCCACATGCGTCCAGGCAAAGTCCGGAGGGGTGAGATGCGCGACGTAAGGTCCCATCCTGACCACCACCTGGCGCGCCACCGTGTCCATCACCAGGCCCGGAAGGATCGCACCCGCCACGATCGGTTTTTTCCAGTCGTCATGCTGAAAGGTGTCCAGGTCCCCCAGATGCTCGGTCAGGATGTTTGCCAGAGGACCGCGCCAGCCGTGTCGTTTATCGTAATCGCGCAGCCCCTGCCGCAGCGCCTCTTCAGCGGCCCGCTGCATCGCCACATTCAGGGTGGTATACACCTTCAATCCCTTCTCGTGCACAGCCTCCGCCCCGTACCGGCCTTCAAGATATTGGCGGATGTCCTCTATGAAGTAGGGAGCCAGGGCATTATAAGGCTGGTGCAGGTGAAGAACGACCGGCTGCTGCTTGGCGACCTCTGCCAGATCGCGCGAAGTTTTGTTCTCCGCCACCATGCGGTCCAGAACATGATTGCGCCGGGCCAGACAGGCCTTCGGGTTTGCAATGGGCGAAGTGGCGGAAGGGCGTTGCGGAAGACCCGCCAGCAACGCCGCTTCATCCAGGGTCAATTTCTCAATCGGCTTGTTGAAAAAGTAATCGGCGCCCGCAGCAAATCCGTAAAGCCCATTGCCCATGTATACCTGGTTGACGTACAGGGTCATGATCTGCTGCTTCGTGTACCGCCGCTCGATCTGAATCGACAGCAAGACCTCCTGGAATTTCCTCTTGAAGCTCTTGTCCGGGGTCAGGAACAGGTTCCGGGTGAGCTGCTGCGTCAGCGTCGAGGCGCCCTCCTTCTTTTTCCAGGTAATCAGGTCGGTCCAGGCGGCGCTGATGATCCGCCGGAAATCCACGCCAATGTGTTTTTCAAAGTTCTGGTCTTCAACCGAGATGATGGCGTCCTGCAAGACCTGGGGGATGCGCCGGTAGTCGACAATGACACGGCGCTCAATGGCAAACGAGCCGATGATCTGCCCGTCGTCCGCATACACCTCGGAGATGACATCCGGGCGATAGTTCTCCAGCTCGCTGACCTGGGGCAGGTCGCTCATATAAACAAATAAGAGCCCCAGGATCGCCCCCATGCCGATGGAGGCAAGCAGGAAGAATCCAAAGACAATTCGGCCAACGATCTTCTTGCCGCGGATGGAAATGGTCGGGAGACGAATCAGATCACTCATGCGCTTACGCATTGCCCCGCTGCCGAATAGAGGGTTCGGATCGCTCTCCGCGGGGCAACCGGAATTTTACGTTAGCATAGCGATGGGGTGGAGTCAAACCCGGTCGGAGCCCGGGCGGAAATCCTGAACGGATTTCCTGAACATCTCCGCAGCGCACCCGACGGTTCAATGGAAAAGTTCCTGCCGCGCCGCCTCACAGATGGCAACGACGGCCGGATGCTGAATCTTTCGTTCGACTGAAATCGCGTAGAATTGGGTTCGAATGGAATGGGTGCGACCAATTCGCCGGAGCCGGGCGTTGCCCTGCCACTGCTTTGCAAGAATGGAGGGAGCCGGAAAAATCCCGGCGCCCCGCTCTCCAAACACCCAGAGCAGGGCATAGTCTTCGAATTCCCCCACGACCCGGGGACGAATCCCTTCCGCTTCAAACCATTGATCCAACCTCTGTCGCAGGGCGCTGTTGTCGGCCGGCAGCAGACACGGGGCCCCGTGGAGTGACTTCGGGAAACGCCGCGTGCACTTCTCCGCCAGCTCAGGTGTGGCGATGAAGCTGATCCCGCATTCTCCCAGGAGGTGGTTGTAAGCCCGGATTTTCAGACTGGGATCCATCGGCCCGTCCGAGAGTACGACGTCGAGTTCATTGATGGCCAGCCGGGCCACCAGTTGCTGCGGGCTTGCTTCCCGACAGACGATCTGGACCGGCTCGCGGAGATGAAGGGCCGGCTGAATCAGCTGGTGCACCACCAGCTTCGGCAAGACGTCTGCAATCCCGATATCGACCCTCAGGGGGCGCCCGGTCGGACGGTCCTTCATCGTGTCGCGCAGTTCCCGCCCCAGGGAAAAAATCTCGTCGGCGTAACGGAACACCAGCCGGCCCATCTCGGTCGGGAGGACATTGCGACCCGAACGCTGCAGCAGCTTTTCTCCCAGGCTCGTCTCCAGACTGCGAATCTGCGCGCTGATGGTCGGAGACGCCAGGCGCAATTCCTCTCCGGCGAGGGTGACCGATCCCGTCCGTACCACGGTCCAGAAATAGAGGAGGTGATGGTAGTTGAGCCATTCCATGGTCCCAGTATAGTTAGATAAAAACTAACTGTCATCATTATATTTTCTATTTTTTAATCACTCGGAAGATCTCTATAATCGGGACATTACATCCGGCAAGGACAGGAGACCACATGAATGTGAAAATTCGCGCGGAGAACATCGATCTGGCGGACGCTCTGAAAAGCTACATTGATCGCCGCCTGCATTTTTCCTTGAGCCGGTTCGGAGACCGCGTCGGGCTCATCACCGTCCGGGTTTCAGACCTCAATGGTCCCCGCGGCGGGATTGACAAGGCCTGCCGCATCAGCGCCGAACTGGTCCCCTTCGGGAGCGTGCGGGTGGAAGACGTGGATGCCGATCTATATACCGCGATTGACCGGGCGGTGGAGCGCCTCGGACGATCCTTCAGCCGGAAGTTGGAGCGCGAGATGGAGTCCAGAAGGGGACGCGAGTCCGTCAGGATTCCATGAGAGATGGCGGCGGGTTCCTGAAGGCGATCCCTCGGCCTCCCTGCGGCGTTGCGTGAGGCAGAGAGACCGGGCTGGAAAGGTGTTGGAGGCAGCGTCAATCGATTCTTTCCCAGAGAAGAGGAGAGACGTTCATGGAGACAATGGAACTCACCACTCAAATCGCCCTTAAAAAAATCCTCTTTGCGACTGATTTTTCTCCGGCTTCCGAGGCGACCTTGGCTTGTGCCGAGGCGTTCGCTCGACATTATGGCTCTACGATCTATCTTGCCCATGTAATCGCACCCTCGGCCGATCGAGGAGGGCCGACCCGAACACCCCCATTCCCCATTGAAAAGACCCGTCAGTGTGTCCAAGAGCAAATGGAAGAACTCGCGCGTTCGAAAGGCTTGCAGGGAATCTCACACGAATCTATTATCGGGGAGGGAGATATTGCAGACATCCTCTCAGACATAGTGAGGAATTGGGGAATCGATCTAGCGGTTCTTGCAACTCACGGTCACCACGGATCTCAAAAGTTCGTGTTAGGCTCGGTGGCCGAGGCCATTTTCCGGCGCGCGGCCTGTCCGGTTTTGACGGTGGGCCCCAAGGCATGCGGCCACGCGGGGGCAGAGATGAACTTGCGCCACATCCTTTTGGGCACGGATCTCACGCCGACCTCTTTGGCAGCACTTCCCCTGGCACTCTCGCTCGCCCAGGAACACCGGTCTCGGCTCACCCTCCTCCGCCTCGTCCACCCGGAAATCCAGTCTCCGAGCGAACGCCATCGAATCAAAACGAGCTATGAAGCGCAGCTTCAAAGCCTTGTTCCCGAAGAAACCCAACGATGGTGCCGGGTCGAAGCCGTGGTGGAGTTCGGCCTGGCAGCCGACAGCATCCTGCAGTTTGCAGCCCGCCAAGGAACCGACCTGATTGTCCTGGGTGTGCGCGGGACGGGCGTCTTTGACTGGTCGGCTTCCCAGATTCCGTCGCCGACGGCATACGTTGTTGCTGCCCAGGCAATCTGTCCTGTTATGACGGTGCGCGATTCGCAGATTTTCTTGAAAGCCTCTTCAGAAAGGCTTTGAAGGATGGGCGAGGGTCGACCGTGCGCACCGACCCCATTTAAAAAACCACAGAGGGAGTTCGCCTGATGACAAACCCCTTACCCCGTGAAGCCGCACTTGTACCCGCCGAGGGACCCCCATCGGGTCACTTTTTTGCCGGTTCCCCGAAGAGCACCGACTTCACCCAGTCCGAGACAGCCCTTGTTCGGGGCGTGTCGGAGCAGGAGGCTTTGGAGAGATTGAAGCAGGAAGGCCCGAACGAACTTCCCTCTTCCAAGCCCCGCGGCTTCTTTCAAATAGCGTGGGAGGTTGTGCGAGAGCCGATGTTCCTGTTGCTGCTTGGGGCCGGTGGAATCTATCTCCTTCTGGGGGATACCGAAGAAGCGCTCCTCTTGCTGGGATTCGTCTTTGTGATCATGGGCATCACGCTCTACCAGGAACGGAAGACGGAGCGGGCCCTCGCCGCGCTGAAGGATCTTTCGAGTCCGCGCGCCCTCGTAATCCGGGACGGTCAGCAACGCCGGATTCCGGGACGCGAGGTCGTCCGTGGCGACGTCATTGTTCTTTCCGAAGGAAGCCGCGTCCCCGCCGACGCGTCCCTGTTTTCCAGCATCAATCTCTCGGTAGATGAGTCCTTGTTGACCGGCGAGTCTGTCCCCGTGCGCAAAGAAGCCGCGGAGTCGGAGGCCGGCATGGGGCGGCCGGGGGGTGATGACCTCCCCTTTGTCTATTCCGGCACCCTGGTGGTGCAGGGGCAAGGAATCGCCCGGGTCGGTGCGACCGGGCTCCATACCGAATTGGGAAAAATCGGGAAATCCCTGCAGTCGGTTGAGACGGAAGACACCCCGCTGCAAAAAGAGACTCGTCGCCTGGTCCGGATTCTGGCCGTTGTGGGCCTGTCCATGTGCGCCCTGGCGACCGTGTTGTATGGGGTGACTCGGGGTGACTGGCTCAATGGACTGCTCGCCGGGATCGCCTTGGCAATGGCGCTGCTACCTGAGGAGTTTCCGGTGGTGCTCACGATTTTTCTGGCTCTCGGGGCGTGGCGAATCGCGCGCAAAGGCGTGCTTACACGGCGCGTCCCGGCCGTGGAAACCCTGGGATCTGCGACCGTTTTGTGTGTGGATAAAACAGGGACGCTGACTGTCAATCGCATGGCCGTCCAAACGATCCAGGCAGCGGGTACCCTTTATAATGTCTCGACCGGGGCTCAGGACGGAATGCCGGAGTCGTTCCATCCCGTCATTGAATTCAGTATTCTCGCGAGCCAAAGGAATCCATTTGACCCCATGGAAACGGCTTTCCTTGAACTGGGCAATCGGTCCCTGGCGGGAAGTGAGCACCTCCACCCGGACTGGGAACTGGTTCGTGAATACCCTCTGTCCCGAAAATTCCTCTCGGTGACCAGGGTCTGGAGAGTTCCCGATCAAATCGAGCTTGTCGTGGCGGCCAAGGGTGCTCCCGAAGTGATGGCCCGGTTATGCCGCATGAACCCTGAAAAACAGGCGGAGCTTGATGGGCAGGTCAAGGCCATGGCGGAAGATGGGCTCCGGGTGCTCGGTGTGGCGCGGGGACGGGCCACAGGCGCCGTGTTGCCTGAGGACCAGGATGGGTTCGAGTTTGAGTTTCTCGGTCTTGTCGGGCTCGCGGATCCCATCCGCCCTGCGGTCCCCTCTGCAATTCGCGAGTGTTATGCCGCGGGCATCCGGGTCGTGATGATCACCGGCGACTATCCGGTGACCGCCCAGAGTATTGCCCGGCAGATCGGTTTGAACCCGCGGGATGAGGTGATCACCGGTCCGGAGTTGGACGGCATGAGCGATACGGAGCTCGAGCAGCGTGTCCGGAGCGTGAATATCTTCGCGCGCGTGGTGCCGGAGCAGAAGCTGCGACTGGTCCAGGCGATGAAGGCCAACAACGAAATCGTCGCGATGACAGGAGACGGCGTGAACGATGCTCCAGCCTTGAAATCCGCCCACATCGGAGTGGCCATGGGCGGGCGCGGAACTGATGTCGCCAGGGAATCTTCCGCATTGGTCCTGCTGGATGACGACTTCTCCTCCATCGTTCAGGCGGTCAGGATGGGGAGAAGAATCTTTGACAATCTGACGAAAGCAATGGCCTACATTTTCGCCATCCATGTTCCCATTGCGGGACTGTCGCTAATTCCCGTTCTCCTCAAGTGGCCTCTGGTGCTAATGCCTGTCCACATCGTTTTCCTCGAGCTGATCATCGACCCTGCCTGCTCAACCGCCTTTGAAGCGGAACGGGAGGAGACGGACGTGATGGATCGCCCTCCCCGGAACCCGCAGAAACCGCTTTTCAATCGCCGGACCCTGCTCCTCAGCTTGCTTCAAGGGATGGGTGTCCTGGCAGTGGTTCTGATGGTGTTTGCCACAGCCCTCTTCCGCGGCCAGGGTGAATTACATGCCCGCGCCCTGACCTTTACGACCTTGATTGTGGCCAACCTGGCTCTGATCTGGACCAACCGATCCTGGACGCGGACCATCCTGCAAATGGTTCGCTCCCCGAACAAGGCCGTGTGGTGGGTGACCGCAGGCGCTGCGATCTTTCTTGCACTCGCCCTGCTCATCCCATTCCTCCGCAACCTGTTCCGATTCTCGGCCCTGCACCCTGTTGATATTGTCCTTTGTCTGGTCGCGGGGGTGATCAGCGTCATCTGGTTTGAGGCTCTGAAGCGGTGGAAAAGAACCCAGGGAGGGCCCTCGAAACCGATTATTGGATGAGACACTCCGGAAGGACACGCGATTCGGAAGGAACCGGGGCTTCATTGGGCACCGAACAGCGACCCCTTCCCATCCTCCCGGGAAATTGGTATGGTCGCACAGCCTGAGATCGGCCATCGTGCGATCCCCTCGAACGAATGGCACGATTTCTGGAAGTGATCCGGGAAACAACACAAGAGCAAGAACGGCGAATCACGGCCCGACCTACGAGGCAAGCACCGATGGCGCCCGACACGCAATCGAATACGACCCCGGGCTGGAAGACGTGGCTGCTTCCGGCTGCGTTCGTTGCCATACTGCTTGCGGGCGGAGGGTGGCTCTGGAGTTCGGGAATCCTGCACCACCTGGCTGACCGGCAACGCCTGATCGCTTCGCTGAGGGAGGGTGGCCCGGGAGGTCCACTGTTGTGTATTGCCGCCCAGTTTATTCAGGTGGTGATCTTCTTCGTCCCGGGCGAGATCACACAGTTTGCCGCCGGGTACGTGTTCGGCACATGGCGAGGCCTGGCCTTCTCCGTGGTGGGGATCCTGCTGGGTTCTGCCTTCGACTTCTACTTTGCGAGGATTGTTGGCCGACCGGCACTGAGACAGATCATTCGCCAGACGACTCTGGAGCGGGTCGATAAATTGCTAAACAACGCCAGGGGCAAGTCGGCAATCTTCCTGCTTTTTTTGCTGCCGGGCGCCCCCAAGGACGCGATGTGTTATGGCGCGGGTCTTTCTAATATTGGCCCGCTCGAGTTTATCGTGATCAGCAGCCTGGGCCGAATGCCTGCCCTCCTCTTCAGCATCCACCTCGGGTCCCAGGTGTCTCACGGCGATTTTCTTTCCATGGCACTCATGATATTCCTCGTCGTGATCGCTGTGGCTGCCTACTACCTTTATGAACGCTACGAGAACCGGCACCGTCATTCCAGTGAAGTGGATTGAAGGCTGAACACCGCTTCATGACAATTACTGAATGAGCCAAGTTTTTTTCTTTGAGAATCCCCGGCGGCGGAGGCGCTGGCAACGTTGCCCTTTAATCCGGCCCAGTGCTCATCGCATCTCCCCCCAAGTGGACATCAATCATCGATCCCGCTAGAATCGTCTTCATGCATCAGAATCCAGGCGCGAGAAATCGAGTGGTCAATCTTCTTTCGTTCTCGCTTCCGCTCTGTCTGGTGCTGCTATGGACTCCCGGAATATCCCTCGCAGCGACCGGCCCCCGCGATGATTCCGCACTTGACGGAAGGCCGGCCCAAGCTGAAGGGACCGGTGAGGACCATAGCTCCACTCAAGGCAAAGACCGCCCGGATCTTAGGATCAAAGACCTTCCCCGCCTCATCCTTCGAGACCAGAAGTTCCTGTGGCTTCGTCCCTTCCAGCTCAAACGGGCCGATCTTCCCTGGGCGGGGGTGGTCGCTGGAACAACCGCTGGATTAATTGCCGGGGATCGTCATGCCGCGGAGGAGATTCTCGAGCGACCCCCGGGGAGTGGATTTGCGTTTGTGCGCCGTGTCGGACAAGCGGGTGGGCCATTGACCGACGCTGGCGTCTCCGGAATTTTTTATTGGTTGGGACAGTGGCGCGGGGACGACCGTGCCCGGACCACGGGGCTATTGGGATGGGAAGCGCTGGCTGACAGCCTCCTCATCACTCAAGCGCTCAAGGTGGCCACCCAGCGTCCTCGTCCTTCGACTGACGACGGCAGACTCCCCAACCATCACGGCGATGGCCAGTTCTTTTCGGGCGGAAGTTCCTTTCCCTCCGGCCATGCCGTCGGAGCGTTTGCCCTGGCTACGGTCACTGCCCAACAATATCGCGACCACCCCTGGGTCCCTCCCCTCGCCTATGGCCTGGCAGGATTGGTATCTGTTTCTCGCGTCTCTGAGCGACAACACTTCCCTTCCGATATTTTTGTCGGAGGAGTACTGGGCTATCTCGTCGGGCGCCATATATTTCATGAGGCCGAAACGAGGCCCGCGGACAATGCCCGGCATTGGCATGTCTTGCCCTATGTGCCCCCGTCGGGCGGTGCTGCCGTTTTATTCACCTGGGATTTCTGAAGGATTGAGCGAATCAGGAGATAATCCGGATGGCAAGCCCGGCCATCCTCCGGTCAAGGAGGTCGCCCGCAGGGATGTGCTAGAATCATCGATTGCGCTCGTACATTGGGCTCCTGCCTGATCATCTGGATCTGACTGCTGAAAGATATGACGTCACCAACCTTGAGACACAACACAACCCCGGGGGCAAAGATCGCGGAAGTGGCCGAAGAGTCCCTCGCGGCGAAGGCCGGAATCAAGGCGGGGGAGGTGTTGCTCACGGTCAACGGCCACAACGTCCATGACGTCCTGGATCTGAAGTTTTATCTGTCGGAGCGGGAACACGGTTGTGAGCTGACTCTCAAATCGATGGACGGGGCGCCGAGAAAGGTCCGGCTGAACTCAGCCAGCGAAGGCGAATTGGGAATCGAACTCGAGGAGATTCAAACGCTGATTTGCAAGAACCAATGCGTTTTCTGCTTCGTGTTCCAACTCCCGAAAAAGGCGAGGAAAAGTCTCTGGATCAAGGATGAGGATTTCCGTCTGGCGTTTCTCTACGGCAACTACATGACGTTGACCAACGTTAATGAGGCCGAGATGGACCGCATTATTGAACAGCGGTTGTCGCCGCTTTACATTTCGGTCCACGCCACGGAGCCGGAAATCCGGGAGAAACTGATCCGGCCTTTTCATGGGGTCAAAGATGAACTCTTGCCCCGGATGGAGCGTCTCGCCGAAAATGGCATTCAAATGCACACGCAGGTCGTCCTCTGTCCCGGCTGGAACGACGGAGAGCACCTCATCCGGACTCTCGACGATTTGTTGGCGTTTTATCCCCACGTCCAGTCGGTGGCGGTCGTTCCCCTCGGATTGACGGATCATCGCGAAAGGTTGCCGCGGATGGACCCGGTGGATCCCGAATATGCACGGAGAACCATCGAGTTCATGAGGCCTCTTCAAGAAAGATTCCGAGCGAAAACGGGAAGTTACTTTGCCTATCTGGGAGACGAGTTCTATATCCTGGCGGGCGCTCCGATTCCCTCACACCGGCACTATGGCGATTTTCCTCTGCTCGAGAATGGGGTCGGAATGGTCAGAAAATTTCTTGACGGTTTTTCGCGGATCCTGGGACGGAAGCCGGCCGGCGCACTCCGGGCCCTGCGGGGTACGATTGTTACGGGAACGATTTTTGCCCCGATTCTGAATCATTCCATCGCCCGATTCAATGCCCGCTTCGGAAGTGAGTTGCAGGTCGTTGCAGTAGAGAACCGGTTCTTCGGCAAGGGGATCACGGTGGCAGGACTACTGACGGGGTCTGATATTCTGGCGGCGCTTCAAGGCCATGACTGCGGGGAATTGGTGCTGGTCCCCTCAGAAGCGATGATCAATGATGATTTTCTGTTTCTCGACGACCTGCGAAGAGCCGACCTCGAGCAATCCCTGGGCATTCCCGTGTTGCCCACCGGTTATTCGCCGGGCGAATTCTTCACGACCCTTCGAAGCCGGCATTCCAAAGATTTCTCCCCGCATGCCCATCCGGTTGCACATTCCCAGCTGAGTTACACCCTGCATATGAAGTAAAATGGAATTCGGGGAGTCAGACGTCTCTCCCTCTTTCTCTGTTTTCTCCCAAGGGGAGGGCAAAGGGACTACATCCTGATCCACTGGAGAAAGGCCCCTACCGGGATTCCCCCCTACTCGTACCTCAGGGCATCGATGGGATTCAGGCGGGCGGCCTTCCAGGCCGGATAGATTCCGAAAATCAAGCCCACCGTGACCGAGGTGATCAGGCCGGCCAGCAGCCAGAAGGGAGAGACCTCGGCGGGCAGGGCTGGAAAGAAGATCCTTAAGAGGAGCGCGATGGCGGAGCCGACCAGAACTCCGATGACACCGCCAACCGCGGTCAGTGTCATCGCCTCCAGGACGAACTGCCAGAGAATATCGCGTTTGCGTGCTCCGATGGCTTTCCGCACTCCGATTTCCCGGGTCCGTTCCGTGACACTCACCAGCATGATGTTCATCACGCCGACGCCTCCCACCAGCAATGAGATCCCCGCGATCAGCCCCATCACCGTGAAGACGCCGGAGGAGATCTGGTTCCACAAATCGGTGAACGCGTCCTGCGTAAAGATGGCAAAATCGTTGGGCTTGCTCGGTGGCACGCGGCGGCGACGGCGCAGCAATTCTTCTATCCGGTCAATCACCTCCGGCATCGCCTCCTGGTTGTCCACGCGCACGGAAATGAGGAAATCCTTGTACTCCGGATGCAGTTTGCGAAAAGTCCCGAGCGGCAACATGAGAATGTTGTCCTCCGGATTCGCGCCCCCGCCCAGCCCCTGCTTGCGTTTTTCAGCCACGCCGATCACCATGAGTTTGGCCCCCTCCACGTCGATCTCCTTTCCAATGGGATCGAGCCGTGGAAACAGGGTTTCGGCCGTGTCGTATCCCAGCACCACGACCGGGGACTTGTGTTCGTCCTCGTAGTCGGAGAACCAGCGCCCCTGGTACATCTGAATATCCCAGACCTCACGCGAACCGGCGTAATCTCCCTGCAGGATGGCATTCTTGCTGATGTTGTTTCCATACCGCGCCGAGAAGGTGCCGGCGCCGAAATCCGGTTTGAAAATCCGGAGGGCCGGATCTACGGCCTTGACCCCAGGGATCTCGCGGATAGCCAGCGAATCTTCAAAGGTCAGTTCCTTGCGCTGGAAGACCTCGCTCGGCTGACGTCCCAGCGTCGCCCAATTGAACCGGTAGATAAAGATCACGTTGGACCCGATCTCCTCAATCTGGGCGCTGACCGTTGCGTTCAGGCCGCGGATCACCGAAGTCACTGAAATGACCGTCATCACGCCGATCACAATGCCCAGAATCGTGAGTGCGGATCGCAACTTCGATTTCCGCAGGGAATCCAGGGCGAGCATAACGATTTCTCTGGCTTCGATGAGTTTCATGGTGAAAGTCCCAGGACGGTCCGCACCGGCGGATCGACCTACAGTTCATACCGCAGGGCCACAATAGGGTCCAGCCGGGCGGCCCGGGTCGCCGGATAAATTCCAAAGAACAAACCGATGCTGGTGGAAATCACGAGCCCCATCACCACCGACCACAGCTCTATGGTGGTCGGCAGGGGGGTCGCCCAGGACACGATTTTGGCGATCAGAACGCCTACCAAAATTCCCCACAGTCCGCCTACCAGGGACAAGGTGGAGGATTCGATCAGGAACTGGAGCAGGATGTCATGTCGGCGGGCGCCAATGGCCTTGCGGATGCCGATCTCGCGTGTCCGCTCCGTGACGCTGACCAGCATGATGTTCATGATCACCACGCCCCCCACGATCAGGGAGATCGAGGCGATGACGACAGTCACCAGGAAAAAGGCCCGGCTGATATTGCCCCAGATTTCCAGGAACGTCTGGTTCGTCTCAATCGCGAAATCATCTTTCTTCAAATAGGGGACGTGCCGCCGAGCCCTCATGATGAGGCGCACCTCGTCCTGCGCTGCATCCAGGGTGGATTCCCCGTAAGACTTCGCAAAAATACGCAGGGACCGCCGGGGGCCATACTGCTTGAGATGCGAAGTGACCGGAATCGTGACGAAATTGTCCCGCGACTGCCCCAGCGTCGAACCCAGTTTCTTTGCAACCCCGACGATGAGGTAGGGCTCATCGTCAATCTTGACTTCCTTCCCCAAAGGGTCCGTGGTGGGAAAAAGATTGTCTACAATATCGGTCCCTACAACGCAGAAGCGTGCCTTGTGTTCGTCATCCGATTCCGTGAGCGCCCGCCCGGAGGCGATGTCAATGTCCAGAATATCCGGCATGGCGGCGGACCAGCCGCTGATGGTCACATCGCGCAAAAACTGCTCGCTGTACCGCACCATCCCGCGGCGGCTCGTCGCGGCCCCGACCAGCGAGCAGTGCTCGCACGCGGCGCGGACCGCCTCGAAATCCTCCAACCGGATGTCCTTTCGCTTCTGCGCTTCCGTCCAGTCGTCAATATTGAGAATCACGTTGGGCGACTTGCTCAGAATGAAAACATCCGCTCCCAGGTTGAATATCTTGGTGGCGACATAGGTGTTGAGCCCGTTGATGATCGACACCACGGCAATCACGGTCATGACGCCGATCACGATTCCCACCAGCGTCAGGATCGACCGCATCTTGCTGGCCCTCAAGGAATCCAGCGACATCCGGATGGCTTCAAGAAAGTTCATGGGATAAGAACGGGTTGTTTGCCGCAGATGCGGGGGAAAGGGGATTCTAGCTGGCCGAGTTCACCGCCCCGGGTTCAACTCAGCGCATGGCTTACTCCACCACCCGGGTCATTCCATCCGGGTTCCCGGACAAGGGTGGTGAGTTCCTGGATTCCTGACTGAGAAAACTCCGCGTCCCCAGCGCCTCAGCAGTGATCCTCTCCCCCTTCATTCATATCGGAGCGCATCGATGGGATTCAGCTTTGCAGCCTTGTTCGCGGGATAGAGTCCGAAGAAGAGTCCAACACTGACCGAAACGGAGAACGCCAGGGTGATCCATACCGCAGATACCGCTGAAGGCAGCGGCGAATACTTGTTCACCAACCAGCTGATCCCGGCTCCGATCACGATCCCCAGGATGCCCCCCACGCCGGTCAGGACCATGGCCTCCAGGAGGAATTGCCAGAGAATGTCTTTCCTGCGCGCGCCAATGGCCTTGCGGACGCCAATCTCCCGGGTCCGCTCAGTGACGCTGACCAGCATGATGTTCATCACCCCGATCCCTCCCACCAGCAGTCCGATGGAGGAGATGACGAGCATGACCATGTAAGCCCCCCCGGTCACCTTGTTGTAGAGGTCGGCAATCTGGTCCTGGGTGCCCACCTCGAAATTGTTTTCCTGGTCGGGGCGGACGCGACGCTGTCGCCGCATGGCATCAATAATCTGGTCGATCGCCGTTTGCATCTGCTCCTGCGAGGACGGCTTGACGGCAATGAACGTGTCCTTCCGCTCGGGATAGTACTTGCGAATGGTGGAGAACGGGATCAGCATCCGGTTGTCCCGATCCTGACCCAGAAAGCTCCCGAGTTTTTGAAGCGTCCCGACGACCAGGTATTCCTGACCATCCCACATAATGGTCTTCCCGAGGGGGTCCAGGCTGGGAAACAGCTTCTCCACAATCTCCGATCCCAGGACGACCACATTGGTGCGGTGTTCCACATCCGTGTCCGTAATGAATCGCCCCTGGTCGAGCGGGCTGTCGAACACATAGAGAAAATCGGCGACGACGCCCCGCACCATCACTCCATTCGCCTTCTCACTTCCGTAGCGGGCCGGCGAAGTAATGAAGCCCGGGAACGCCATCGGAGACACGGCCGACACGGAAGGGCAATCGGCCTTGATGGCCATGGCATCATCGTAACTCAACTCCTTGCGCATGCGCTGTTGCTGGGTCAGACGGCCGAACTGGATGGTGGGGAAACGCGAAACGAAGATGGTCGAAGAGCCCATCGCGGACAGCTGTTGCGCGAAACTGCGATTGAGTCCTTCAATCACGCTGGCCATCCCGATCACCGTCATTACCCCGATCACCACGCCCAGGATGGTTAGAAACGAGCGCAGCTTGTTGGACCGGATCGTGTCCAGCGAGAGCAGCATCACTTCTTTGATTTCATGTTTTAGCATCGGTGGTGTTCTTGCCTATTCAAATCGAAGCGCGACAATGGGGTCCAGCTTGGCGGCCCGGCTGGCCGGATAAATGCCAAAAAACAGCCCCACACTCGAGGCCATCCCGATTCCCATCAGGATCGACCACCAGCGGATCACCGCCGGCAGCGGGGAGACTTTGGAAAGGATGAGCGCAATGGCGATGCCCAGCAATGCCCCCAACAGCCCCCCCGAACCGGCCAGGGTCACCGCCTCGATCAGGAATTGCAGCAGAATGTCCCGCCGCCGCGCGCCGATGGCCTTTCGGATGCCGATCTCTCGCGTCCGCTCCCGCACCGAGACGAGCATGATGTTCATGATCACCACGCCGCCCACAATCAATGCGATCGACGCAATGGAAATGGTCACGGCAAAGATGCCCTGCGAGAAACTCTGCCACAGATCAATGAAAGAGGCCGCGGTCTCCAGGGCAAAACCGTCCTCTTTCTTGTAAGGGGTATGCTGGCGGGCCCTCATGATGACCCGCACTTCATCCATCGCTTGCGGAAGCTGCGCCTCGCTCGGGGCCTGGACGTTGATGAACAGGGATTCATGGGAACCGTACATCCGCTGGTACATGGTGATCGGGATCCGCGCAAAGTTATCCATGGATTGACCAAAAAAGGATCCCGTCTTCTTGGCCACCCCGATGATCTCAAACGGGATGCCGTCGATCTTCACCTCGAGGCCCAACGGATCGCGCCCGTAAAATAATTTCTCAGCCAGGTCGGCTCCGATGATCACCCGCAGAGCCACATGGTCAACGTCCGTTTCCGTGAAATGGCGGCCGGAGGCCAACTCCATCACCTGACCCATAAAAGGGGCATTCACCGACACCCCGCGGATATCGACATCCTCGATCGATTGCATTCCAAACTTGACGGTTCTTGAACGATCCCAGATTCCCGCCACCGCCTTGCAAAGGTTGCAGCGCTCTTCGATCGCCTTCATGTCGTCCAGCGTCAGGTCGCGTCGCTTGTTGTATTCCAGAAACTCTTCAAACGAAGTCACAAAGTTCGGAAATTTTTGGACGGTGAATGTATCCGACCCGAACTGCAACACCTGATTCTTGACGTAGCTGTCGAGCCCCTGGACGATCGACACGACCGCAATGACGGTGGTGACTCCGATGATGACACCCACCAAGGTCAAAATGGACCGCAATTTGTGGGCGTTGAGCGCATTCAAAGCGATGATCGCCGATTCTCTCAGATTGATGTTCATAGTTAAGAGTTCAAAGTCCAAAGTTCCAAGTTCAAAGTTCAAAGTCCAAATGACCGGTTCAAAGATCCAAGTTCACGGTTCAGAGTGTAAAATCCAGGACTCCACGTTTTTCAGCTCAACCCTCAGACCTCCGTCTTCCAGCTTCTGACCTCTGACTTCTGACCCCTAGTTTCCGGCCTCTGGCTTCCGGCGTCTGGTCTCCTTCGCCCATCCCCTGACCCCCGACACCCGGCCCCTATCACCTATTCCCTACCACCTACCCCCTCCTCCCTCACCGCACCTTCTCATCTTTTTCGATCCGGCCATCCCGAATGTGGATGATGCGGTTCGCATGGGCGGCGATATCATGCTCGTGGGTCACCAGGACAATAGTATTGCCCTGTTCCCACAGCCGCTCAAAGAGATTCATGATGTCGACGCCGGTTGCGGTGTCGAGATTTCCGGTCGGCTCATCGGCCAGGATAATGGAAGGATTATTGACGAGGGCGCGCGCAATCGCGACCCGCTGGCGTTGTCCCCCGGACAGTTCATTGGGCTTGTGGGTCATCCGGTCGGCCAGATCCACCTTGGCGAGCGCTGCCTTGGCCTGTTCAAGGCGGGCGGCGGCAGGGGTCCCGTTGTAGATCAAGGGCAGTTCCACATTATGCAGGGCCGTAGCGCGAGCGAGAAGGTTGAAGGTTTGAAAGACGAACCCGATCTCCTTGTTGCGGATGAAGGCCAACTCATCGTCGCTCAGCTCACTGACGAGCCGATTGTTGATGAAGTACTTTCCCTTCGTGGGAGTGTCCAGACAGCCAATAACATTCATGAGCGTCGACTTGCCGGATCCCGAGGGTCCCATAATCGCCACGTATTCGTTTCGGTCGATCTTGAAGGTCACGCCGTGCAGCGCATGGATCTGCTCGGAGCCCATCTCGTAGGTCTTCCACAGATCCTCGGTCACGATCAGGGGTCGATCTCCATTATTTCCCATGTCTTTCCTCGTTTCGTCTATCGACGTCGCCACACTGGAATTCGTTCCCATCGAACACGATCCCTTCTGCCATCAAGCGCCCTGAATTTTTCGACCTTGAGGGCATCTCCCGATCCGGCATGCGAAGGGCTCAGGAGGTCTCTTCCTTCTTCACGACCTTCTTTTCTTCCTTGACCGGGGTTTCCGTCTTGATCGTGCGCAGGGTCTTATAATTTCCCGTCACGATACGATCCCCTTCCTCGATCCCCTTGGTAATCTCAATGTCGGTCTGCCCGGAGATCCCCGTATCGACCTGCCGGAACACTGCCCGGTTGTCCTTATTCACGACAAAAACACCCTGAACTTCGTTCTTCTTCTTGAGGCCCGGATTGGCCGGCGCCGGATTCACACCGGTCGCGGCCTGGGCCACCGTGCCGCCTTTTTGTTTCGCCTTGCTGCGTTTCTCCTGCTCCTGAATGTCATTCAAGTCGCGAATGGTAATCGCCTGGATCGGCACCGCGAGGACATTCTTCTTGCTCGCCGTGGTGATCCGGGCGGTGCAGGAGAGACCGGGCCGCAGTCCGGACGGAGGATTGTCGAGCATGACCACCACCTTGAAGTCCTTGGCCTCCTGGCTGCCCGTCGTGGCGGTTGCACTTAATCCGGATTTTGTCAGGGCGCTGTTGCCAATTTCAGTGACGTGGCCTTTGAGGGTCTGATTGGGGAGGGCATCCACCGCAACCTCCACCGGCTGATTGAAGGAGACGTTAACGATATCGGTCTCGTCCACACGGACCTCTGCGGTGATAACACTCATGTCCGCAATGGTCATGAGCACGCTCCCCGGGGTATTTTGGATCCCCGGGACGACGTTTTCACCTTCGTGGATGGGAAGGTCGGTCACAATCCCCGAGAGGGTGGCGCGAAACGTAGTCTTGCCCAGCATATCCGAACTCTGCAAGACACTGGCCTTCACCTGTGAAATGCGGTTTTCAAAAGAGCTCTTTTGCGCCACCGCCTGGGCCAACTGCGAGCGGCTGGCCGACAGGCCCGAGCGAGCCTGGTCGAGGGCCGCGCGGGCGCCTTCGAAGGTCGCTTTCGTGAGATCGAACTGCTGTTGGGCGATCAACCCATCTTTCAGCAATCCTTGTCCGCGATCATAGTCCAGCTTGGCACGATCATAATCCGCCTGGGCCTTCACCTGCGCGGCCTGGGCCGTTTTCAGATTTGCCTCGCCGGATTGCACCCCCGCCTGGGCGCTCTGAAAATCAGCCATCGACGATTGCAGCGCAGCCTGCGTCCCTCTCACACTGGCGGACTGCTGCACCGACTCCATCTGCGCCAGAAGATCGCCCTCTTTGACGATATCGCCTTCCTTGACAGAGATTTTGACGATCCTTCCGATGAGATAGGAGCTGACGTTGACATAATTCTTCGGCTTGATCTGGCCCGAGGCCGTGACGACCGACGTCAGATCCTGCCGCGCCACCTTTCCCATCTGGACAGGAATTTCCCCCCGGTCGGTCGCCTTGATGCTGCCGATTACGATTCCTGTCACCAGAACGGCCGCCCCCGCACCGATCGATATTTTCTTCCACAACTTCATAATATCCCTCCTGAAAGCTCACCCCTGTTGGATTCTTCAATCAGATGATGGCCGCGATCGTGGATCGCCTCGCTTCTTCAATTAGTTACGCTTCATTGACCCCAAAAGTTTCAGCAAAATCCAAAAAAGCCATTGAATAGAAATTGGCGATTCTGTAAGATACAAACCCATTATTATAAATCCAACTTGGCAAATTGGGTGAACTCTTTGACAAACGAAGCCCCCGAAAAAAGAAGCTCCCCAACCCGAGGGGTTATCCGATCGACCACGGTCCTTTGTGTACGCCGGAACAATCACGTGGCTTTGGCGGGGGATGGACAGGTTACTCTGGGCGAAACCGTCATCAAACACGGCGCGAAGAAGATCCGGCGCCTGTATAACGACCGGGTCATCGCCGGATTTGCCGGTTCGACCGCCGATGCGTTTGCCCTTTTTACCCGGTTTGAAACCAAACTAGAACAATTCAACGGTAACCTCAGCCGGGCGGCAGTGGAATTGGCCAAGGATTGGCGCACCGATAAGTCCATCCGCCACCTGGAAGCCCTGTTGATTGTCGCCGATGACAAAAGCACGCTGCTGATCAGCGGCACAGGCGATGTCATCGAACCGGACGACGGGATCGCCGCGATCGGATCGGGGGGACCGTACGCGCTGGCAGCCGCACGCGCCCTGTTCGGCCATACCTCCCTGTCCGCGCGCGAGATCGTGAAGGAAGCCATGGGGATCGCGGGTAAGATCTGCATTTTTACCAACGAATCCATCTCCATTGAAGAGATTTAGATTTTCAAGGCCCGCAGCGTTGCGGCCTGGGACTGGAATTTGTCCATGACCATTTTTCTCCCCGGTGAAGTGTCCGCCGAACGACTCCCCGCCCTCGATGAGCTCACGCCCCGTGAAATCGTGGCGGAACTCGACAAATACGTGATTGGCCAGCACAAAGCCAAACGCTCCGTGGCCATCGCGCTTCGGAACCGGATCCGGCGTCAGAAACTCTCTCCGGAGATGGCCGAAGAGGTCATGCCCAAAAACATCATCATGATCGGCCCCACTGGCGTGGGAAAGACCGAGATCGCCCGGCGGCTGGCCCGTCTTTCCAATTCTCCTTTCCTTAAGGTGGAGGCCTCCAAATTTACGGAGGTCGGCTACGTGGGACGCGACGTGGATTCGATGATCCGAGACCTCGTGGAGATCTCCATCGAGATGGTACGGGAGGAGAAACTGGATGAGGTCGCTGAAAAGGCCGAACAGAACGCCGAGGAACGCATTCTGGATATGCTGTTGCCCCCCATGCCTTCTCCTCCCAAGTCCGATCCGGTGCAGGCTGAAGAAATCAGCAAGGCCAAGGAACATTTTCAACTGACCCGCGAAACCCTCCGCGAGAAATTGCGGGCGGGAAAACTGGATGACCGGATCGTGGATGTCGATGTGCGCGAACGCAGCTTCCCGGCCTTCGAGATCATCACCAACCAGGGCATCGAAGAGATGGACATCAATGTCAAAGACATGCTGCCCAACATCTTCGGCCAAAAGACGAAGAAGCGGAAGATGAAGGTCGCCGAAGCCTGGGACTACGTGGTCCAGGAGGAAGAACAGAAACTCATCGATATGGACCAGGTGACGCGCCTGGCGGTGGAGCGGGTGGAACAGGGCGGGATCATCTTTCTCGATGAGATTGACAAGATTGCCGGCCGGGAAAGCGGGCACGGTCCCGATGTCTCCCGGGAGGGGGTGCAACGCGACATCCTTCCGATTGTTGAAGGCACGACGGTCAACACGCGCTACGGGATGGTCCGGACCGATCACATCCTCTTCATCGCGGCCGGCGCCTTTCATGTCTCCAAGCCCTCCGACTTGATTCCGGAACTGCAGGGAAGGTTTCCGATTCGCGTGGAGCTCGAGTCGCTGACCGTCGACGATTTCATCCGGATCCTGACGGAGCCCCAAAATGCACTGGTCAAGCAGTACACGGCGCTGCTGGAGACGGAGGGGATCAAGATGGTGTTCACCGAGGATGCCGTCCGGGGAGTCGCCTCTTTTGCGGCCCTCGTCAACGAGCGCACCGAGAACATCGGCGCCCGACGGTTGCACACCATTATGGAACGCCTGCTGGACGAGATTTCGTTCGAGGGCCCGGATCTCAAAAAGAAAGATATCACCATCGATCAGGATTACGTTCAAAAACAACTCGCTCATATCGTCAAGAACGAGGATTTGAGCCGCTACATTCTCTAACGGGTGATCCCGGCTCGGATCCTCAATGTCCAAGGGCCCGTGTCAGTGCCTCCCCAAGGCCTCAAGCACTCAGTGAATCCCAAAATTGATCTTCTGTGTCAACGACGCGACCCTCACCGGCGCGCCGGCGCGGTCCTGCAAGCCATGCTGTTCATCGCTACCGCGATCTGGAGTGCCGGCTGTGGTAAGGTGGGACCCCCTCTCCCTCCCGAGATTCTGATCCCCCGGCCCGTCGTCGATCTGACTTCCCGGCAGATCGGGCCCGACGTCAGGCTCACATGGACGCTGCCCGCATTCAATCTCAACGGAACCAAGGCCACCACCCTCCTACGGATCGATGTCTATCGGCAGATCGTGCCCGCCTCGAGTCCAACCCCGGGGGCTGAGGAGATTTCCAAACAGTTTCGAGGCTCCAAAATCATGTCCATCGACATGGTCAATCGGGACGCCTTTATGGAACAGGGAAAGATGGTTTTCACTGACCAATTCCCGGGACTCGATCCCGAAACCCTGGCGTCCAGTCAACTGTGGTACGCCGTCAAGGTCATGAACAAGAAAAAACAAGACGCCGGGTTCTCCACCCTCGCCGTGAGGCAGTGGCTTCCTGTACCCCCAGCGGTCGCTCATATCGATTTCAAGGCCGAGGAAACTCAAATTATTCTGACCTGGGAGGCTCCCCCCTCGACGGCGTCTTCCGGCGGGTCGATCGTGGGTTACAGTGTCTATCGAGGGGAGCAAAGCGGCGTGGTCCCGTCCGCGCCCCTCAACGAAGAGCCGATCCTCAATCCCCGCTATGAAGACCGCAATTTCCAGTTCGGCAAGACCTATTACTACACCGTGCGGTCGGTGGTCCGGGACAGGAAGTTCACGGCAGAGAGCCGCAGCTCTCCCGAGTCCGCCTTCAAGCCTGTGGATGTATTTCCGCCCAAGACTCCGACGGGCTTGATTGTCGTCTTTGCCGATGGCAAAATGAATCTTCTCTGGGATGCGAGCCTTGAGCCGGATTTTGCCGGGTACAACGTGTTTCGCAGTGATGATGGGGTGACCTTTACAAAGATCAATGATTCCCTGCTAAAGTCTCCCACCTTCCGCGATGAGAGGGTTGAGGCGGGGAAGAAGTACCTTTACCGGGTCAGCGCCGTGGACCAGACCGGGAATGAGAGCCCCCCCTCGCCGACTGTAACTCAGAATGCGGGGGGTGGTTAGCTCAGGGGGGCATGATTGTTTACCGCCGAGGCCATGGGTGTTCCTCCTGTTAATTGCCGGCGGCTTGGCGTTTATCTTTTTCGTGAAGTGGGAAGGAGCTCGCCGTGAAGTTTTGCCGGGTGTTGTGGGAGGACAAGGTCTGCCATGCCATCTTCGACAAGGGCCATCTGACCATCGTCGACGGGAATCCTTATGCCGAGTGGCGACCCACCATTCTCCACTTAAGTGTGGACGGCGCGAGGTTCTTTCCCCCCAGCTGTCCCACCAAAATCGTTGCGATTGGCCGCAATTATCGCGATCATGCCGCCGAGCTCGGCAATGAGGTGCCCCGCGAGCCCTTGATTTTTCTTAAACCTCCCAGCGCGTTGATCGGGCACGACCAGGAGATTGTCTATCCCCCCCAATCAAAGCGGGTCGATTATGAAGGGGAGCTGGGTGTTGTGATCGGGAAACGGAGCCATGGGCTGAAGAACGCCTCCGAGGCCCAGGGGGCCATCTTCGGATACACCCTCATCAATGACGTCACGGCGCGTGACCTGCAAAAAGCCGACGTTCAGTTTACCCGCGCAAAGAGTTTCGACACCTTCTGTCCGGTGGGACCCTTTATTGAAACCGAACTCGATCCGACCAACGTCCTCGTGGAAACCTATTTGAACGGCGAACGGCGTCAGCACGCCTCGACCTCCAGCATGGCGTTCGATGTGAACACTCTGGTACAATACATCTCGAACATCATGACCCTGGAACCCGGCGATTTGATATCCACCGGGACACCTGCGGGCATTGGTCCGATGCAGCGGGGAGACGTGGTCGAAGTGAAAATCGATTCGATCGGGACCCTGCGCAATCGAGTGGTTTGAAAATCTGGCGAGTGGGGAAGCGGGTTCCCCTGCTTTTTAGAAAGGATGCTCCTATGAAATTCTTCCTGGATACGGCAAACATCAAGGAAATCCGTGATGCGGCAAGCTGGGGCGCCATCGACGGCGTCACCACAAATCCCTCCCTGGTCGCCAAGGAGGGGGTTGGATTTGAACAGCGGGTCAAAGAGATCTGCGCGGTGATCAAGGGCCCGGTCAGCGCCGAAGTGACGGCGCTCGACGTGGAGGGCATGTTGAAACAGGGGCGCGCGTACGCCAAATGGGCCCCCAATATCTACGTCAAGGTACCGCTGACGATTGATGGGCTCAAGGCCTGCCGCACCTTCTCTCAGGAGGGGATCCACACCAACGTGACCCTCTGCTTCTCGCCTTCACAGGCCCTGCTCGCAGCCAAAGCGGGTGCGGATTTCGTGAGTCCGTTTGTCGGACGCCTCGACGACATCTCCACCGATGGCATGCACCTGATCCGCCAGATCGTGCAGATTTATAAGAACTACAATTACAAGACCGAGGTCCTTCTCGCCTCAGCGCGCCATCCCCTCCACATCGTGGAAGGGGCGCTTGCCGGTGCCCACATCTGCACCATGCCCTTCAAGGTGCTGGAATCGCTCGTTAAACACCCTCTCACCGATCGCGGCCTCGAACAGTTTCTGAAGGATTGGGAAAAGGTGCCGAAACCGGAAACGGTGGGGGTCAAGTAGGGTCCGGCGGGCGCTTTTCTCGCTTGAAACGATAGATCCTCCGGCTGCATATGATTCATGATGCGGTCGAACTCAGACGTCGGATGTCAGAAGTCGGAATTCCCCTGTAGGGGCGCACAGAGGTGCGCCCTCTTTTGAAGTCGGGAAAAAGAAATAGGAATCTCATTTCTACTCGCGGGCCCTCGCTTTAAAGGGTCTGAATATTGACGGTGGGCATCTTGATTCTGACTTCCGACATCCGACCTCTGGTTTCTGACTTCCGAATCCACCACCCGTGAGCCCCTCATGCCGACTACTAAAGTCCACAGCAAACTCGATGAATTGAAGGCCCGCAACGCCCAGGCTGAGTTGGGGGGCGGCGAGGCGCGTCTGGCCAAGCAGCGCGCTGAAGGCAAGATGACCGCACGGGAGCGCATCGAGTTCCTGCTGGATGAAGGAACCTTCGAAGAGGTCGGTAAATTTGTCACTCATCGTTGCCAGGACTTCGGGATGCAGGATCAGAAGCCGGTCGGGGACGGATTCGTCACCGGCTACGGGCGCATCGAGGGACGGCTGGTGTATGTTTTTGCGCAGGACTTCACCGTCTTCGGGGGAAGCCTCAGCGAAACCAACGCGCAAAAAATCTGCAAGATCATGGACCAGGCGATGCGGAATGGGGCTCCCGTGATCGGTTTGAACGACAGTGGAGGGGCGCGAATTCAGGAGGGAGTGATGTCACTGGCGGGCTATGCCGACATCTTCCTCCGCAACACCCTGGCCTCCGGCGTGGTCCCCCAGATCTCCGCCATCATGGGCCCGTGCGCGGGGGGCGCGGTGTACTCGCCCGCCATCACCGACTTCATCGTGATGGTGAAAAAGACCAGTTATATGTTCATCACCGGCCCCGACGTCATCCGGACCGTCACCCATGAGGAAGTCACAAAGGACGAACTGGGCGGCGCCATGACGCACAACGCGAAAAGCGGGGTCGCCCATTTTGCCGTGAACGACGACCGCGAATGCCTGGCCCTCATTCGCGAACTGTTGTCCTTCATCCCTTCAAACAACGTCGATGATCCGCCCCGAAAACCCACCCGCGACCCCGTCGACCGTGCCGACGAAAAACTCAATCACAGCATCCCCGAAGAGTCCTATATTCCTTACGACATCAAAGACATCATCCACACCGTGGTGGACGACAACTATTTCTTCGAGGTGCAGGAGCATTTTGCGCAAAACCTCGTGATCGGCTTCGGCCGGTTTGACGGCATGCCGGTGGGGATCGTGGCCAACCAGCCGGCTGTGCTGGCCGGAACCCTCGATATCAATGCCTCCATCAAGGGGGCACGCTTTGTCCGGTTCTGCGACGCCTTCAACATTCCTCTGGTCGTGTTCGAAGATGTTCCCGGGTTCCTCCCGGGAACCAGCCAGGAATTTGATGGAATCATCAAGCATGGGGCGAAGCTGTTGTTTGCATTTGCTGAAGCCACCGTGCCCAAGGTCACGGTCATCACGCGCAAGTCCTACGGCGGGGCCTACTGCGTCATGGCCTCCAAACACATTCGCACCGATATGAACTATGCCTGGCCCAGCGCCGAGATTGCGGTCATGGGACCTGAGGGGGCCGCGAATATCGTTTATCGAAGGGAGATCGCGTCCGCCAAGGACCCCGAGCCGGTGCGCCGGGAAAAGATTCAGGAGTTCAAGGACAAGTTCGCCAACCCTTATGTCACCGCCGAACTGGGCTATATCGACGAAGTCATCGAACCCCAACAAACCCGGAAGAAAATCATTACTGCGCTCCACATGCTCGAGAACAAACGCGACAGCAATCCTCCGAAGAAGCATGGCAATATTCCCTTGTAGTTTCTTGGGTAGTAACGACTTCAGTCGTTCCACCCAATGATCCAAACTCGTAGTAACGACTTCAGTCGTTCCACACCCAATGATCCAAACTCGTAGTAACGACTTCAGTCGTTCCACACCCAATGATCCAAACTCGTAGTAACGACTTCAGTCGTTACCATTCAATGATCCAAACTCGACGTAACGACTGAAGTCGTTACTACGGCATTGATCCATGAGCGCCACTCCGATACCTCGAATTGCCAGCTTCAAGAAGTTCTGGCCCTTTTACGTGGGGGAGCATTCCCGAGCAGCCACCCGTTGGCTCCACTTTGCCGGGACGTTGGGCGGAACCATCGCCCTGTTCATTCTGATTGTCACAGGATACCGTCGGTACATTCCGCTCATCCTCGTTTATTCCTACGGGCTCGCCTGGATCGGTCATTTTGGGGTTGAGAAGAATCGTCCCGCGACCTTCAAATACCCGCTATGGTCGTTCCTCGCCGATTACAAAATGTGTGCGTTCATGCTGGCGGGAAGAATGGGTGCAGAACTCCGGAGAGTGCTGCCCGGAGAAAAATCGGACTATTGAGCAGGGTGACTTATCGTGTTGGAATGAAGCGGTCAGACGGTCAATCCAGCTAAGGCAGTCCGGGCGGTCTCGGCGGAGTCCACTATGAACCGTGGGGGTCCGGCGAGGGCTCCTGGAGACAACCCGGTGAAGGTTCCCCTGAATCAAACCATCTGCCATTGCGGAGGGTTACCCAATCGGACACCGCCGACATTTTGAGACTTGAGCGTTCTTCGCGCCGGCGTTATACTCCCGCGCATGGCGGAGACGAAACTCCCCAACCCTAAAACTGAACCTTGAGATTCGACCAGAATCTCATTCGAAGCAATGCTTATGGCATTGTCAATCGATGGCACGTGTCATGGCGAAAGGAGAGCGGCCTATGAAAAGAGTCATATTTGTTCTTGTGATATTTCTTGCCTCAACTCAGCTGCGTGGTGCAGAGCCCTTCCAGTATGGCCAGTATTGGCAGAGCCTGTCCAAGGAGATGAAGGAAAATTATGTGATCGGATTCAAGGACGGGGTTGCCAATGCGTTATACCATGTGAGGGCCAAGTCTTACCTGGACCAAGATCCCAAGAATCAGAAGGAACTGAGGGCTTTTGAAACGGCGATGAAAGACCTCATCAGCATCCATTCCGATGAGCACGTTCTGGCCGAAGTGATGACGGATCTGTACAAGGATCCCGCGAACACTTACATCCCGAGCACAGAGATCCTCGTCATTGCACAGGCAAAACTGGATGGAAAACACGTCGAAGCCAACCTTCTGGAACAGAGGAAACTGGTCTTCGAATTAGAAAAACCCCCTGAAAATCGTAAAATGGCGGCAAAGAGATAGGACCCAACCGATTGCAGTACAAAGAGTCTTGCCCGGTGGCGCATACCTCATGCAGCATACGGGGTATGCGCCATCCGGTTTGTAGGTGTTGGGCTCGGACATCTGAAATTTCAATTCGGATGTAGTCCCGCCTACATCGCCCCCTCATCGGCCGACGGCCCGTAGATGGCAGGCACGGGGACGTTGTTTAGGCGCAGGTAGACTCCAAGCTGCGCGCGATGATGAATGCTGTGGTTCATGACGACACTGCGAAGCACGGCAAGGCGGGGCATTGTGAACACGGTCTTCCCGTTCGCCAGCAGAGACCACGGCTTCATGAGGTGTTCGTCGTTCGCTCCGGAGATCGTATTACGCGCCGCCGCGACATTTTTGTCGAACGTCTCGAGGAGCTCTTTCCGCGACTTCGGGGGTGAAATCGGTTTCACCGGAACGCCCTGAGGAGCCACGTCCAGGGAATCCGAGTCAATGATCCGGGTCGTCCAGGTGAGGATGTTGGCAAGATGCCCTGCAAGCCACCCCATCGTGGGAGATTTTTCGTGGGGCTTCCAGTCGAATTTGTCCTCCGGGGTGCGTTCGAGCGTCTTTCGAGTGTTGGCCATCTCCTGGTCGAATTCCGGGAGCAGTGCATTGCCGAGTGCCATACATCCCTCCTTTTAGTCACCTGCATTTAGAATGGACATTCCCCGTGATGCATCGGCGTCGAAGATCGCGCCGCGCAGGTCGGCCCTTTCGCTATGACCGCCCCTAGCCTCGCGTCGGAGCGACCAGCGCCAGCCAGCCGGCCAGGGTGGCGAGCTTCTGGTCCTCGGTCCACGGGGGACCGAGAGTTCGCCCCATTTCGTCAATGCGGGCCTGCAGTTTATCGACCATTAACTCCAGGTCTGACGCGGCCCGTTCCCACAGCTCGCGTTCCTGCACCATCGTGATGGGGAGGCCAAAGTGCTCGCTTGCATGGATGAGGGCATGACGAAAGAAATCGCCCTCCGCTGCATGGATCAGGGCATGTGACGCGAGAGTTGCAGCGAGCGTCTTAGCGGGATTTCCTGAACTGAGAAGAATTCCACACCCGGAGATATCAAGACCCTTCTTTTGCAGGGGAGGGATGACATCGCGCAGAACTTGTCGCGCCATGAGTTCCGTGCGGCGCGTGCAGTCGTTGATGAACTTCTCCGCATCCTTCAAATCCAACTTTTCAGCGGCGTGATAGGGCTGAGCGGATCCCTGAATCGCCGGGTCGACCAGTTCGATCCGCCGACGGTCGAGCACCAGCGGCGAACGCGGGGAGCCCGTGAGGACAACCAAGGCTGCCCATCCCGAGTGCGAACGGAATCCCAGTGCGGCGTGCATCTCATCGCGTCTCTTGGGCATATTGACTCCCGGGCGAATTCAAGTTCACAAGCCCGTTCAGAAGTGATAATGATCTTCTCCCTCAAATGAGCAGGTATACAGTATCGATTCCGGTAACGTCAAGCCCTCAGGGGACAGACATAGAAGAGCAGCCTTCGTCCTATTCATCTTTATCGGCGTTTCCCCCCCAGTTCCGTCGGCCAGCCTTCTGAAATCCACCCCCTTGTTTCTCACCCTTGTGCTTTCGGCCCTTGAGCCTTCCCTGCCTCCGCGTTATACTCTCGTCGAAGCGCTCCGCCCCGGCTTGCGAGGCGGAGGGGATGCTCCCCCAATCAACCCGTGGGAAGGCAAGGTCTGCCGCGAAGACTTCATGGGTAACTCAAGCATCAGGCGCTGGCACAGATGGTCTCAGAAAAAAAGAGTGCCCTTCCCCACCCACTCCAGATGAACAGAATCGTCCATGAATAACTTGTGCCCTCACGTCCCAGTGCATGCTCCCTTCGTTCGTCTCATAGTTCTCGCCTTCTTTCTCATGGCTCCCGGCGCCTGCAAGAGAGAAAAAACGGCCCCGGTTCAGAAACCGGCGGAGAGTACCCAGGAGTCCATCCCGACGCCCAAGGAAATTGATCGGGGTATCCCGGCGGCGCCTTTGGGCACCTCAACTCTGGAATATCGCGCTGAAAAAATTGGCGGAGAGCGGTGGCTGATTCAGCTCATGGCAACACTGGGTCCGGAACAGTGGGAAAGAGTGATGAAGGTCAACCGGGTGGACCTGGCCCATGTCCGGGAGGGCGAAATGTTAATGCTCCCTTCGGTGCTGACCGACGATCTTGTGCTTTCCCCTCTCCCAAATCCGGTGGAGAAGATCCAGGGGATTCAGAAGATCCTCTTCGTATCCCGGCGGGTGCAGGCGTTTGCCGCGTATGAACGAGGCCGGCAGGTTCACTGGGGTCCCGCGAGCACCGGAAAGAAAGCGACTCCGACCCCGGCGGGACTTTATCACACGAATTGGAAGGCCAAGCAGCGCGCCAGCACCGTGAACGGAGAGTGGATCCTGCCCTGGTACTTCAACCTCGCCAACTTTGGAGGCATCTCCTTTCACCAATACGAATTGCCTGGCTATCCCGCTAGCCACTCCTGTGTTCGTCTTTTGGAGTCGGATGCAAAATGGATTTACGATTGGGCCGACCAGTGGGTGCTCGCAAAAGATGGCGCCACCGTCATTCTTCCAGGAACCCCGGTCATTGTTTTCGGTGATTATGATTATCGTGCCAGGGAGGTTCCCTGGAAGAAACTGGCGGAGGACCCGCACGCCACCCTCATCACTGTTCAAGAAATCGAGGAAGCCGTCCAGCCCTTGTGGGCAGATTTGGGAGCGGAGGCCCGGACGCGAGAGGCCCTCGCCCATCGATGAGCGCCCGGGTGGACAATCCCGCGCCAGGCCCCTATCCTTCTTTTTTCTTCATGACAAAGAGAGTCCCTGGGATGAAGGGGACTGACACCCTTTCGACATCAACTGGAGGTCGTCAAAAATGCAGGTGTCTGTCCCCGCTTGATCCTCCGCGGATCTTACTGCATCAACTCGGCGGTCAACGTCGCGCCCCCCATTTGTGAGAGGACCGCAGAGTACTTCACCGCTTTGCGGGAATCCGTAGCCACCCAGATCGTCATCTTGTCAGTGCCTCCATCCGCGGAGGAGACCTCGATCTTGTACGCATTGAAGGTTCCGGCGGGGACGGTTACACTCTCGGAACCTGTCACCTGGAGTTGCATCAGTTTGGGTTTCTGCTTCTGTAAGTCCAGGTTGCGGAAGGTGGTGGAGTAACCCTCCTTGATGGGCAGACAAGCGATCGCCTGCATCTGCCCCGCTGCGTCCGCAAACAAGGGCCCTCCCAGATCGACACTGATGGGCCGGTCTTGCCCGCCCATGCTCATCTTGCCGGTGGCCTTGTTATCGACCACCTCAAATTCGATGGTGGCGGGCCCCTGTTTCACGGTCCGCTTGCGGAGCGTGAGTGTGTCCTTGTCGAGTACGGCGGTATCAACGAATTCTCCCATCGCCGAGGTCGTTGTATCCGTTGCCGTCCAGGCGCCGCCCTCCTCCTTGATATCGGTCTTGATATCCAGGGTAATGGCTTGGGCCCCTGCCTGGATCTTGGCCTGGTATTTATAGGTGCCCGAGACCAAAGCATTGGACAGCTTGGGGGTACCGACCAAATTAGGATCCACCTTCTTGGCCAGCGTCACAGTCTTGGGATCGACGGTAATTTCCGTGAGCCGGGTCGCCACCTCCGGCGTCATGCTCTCCTGGAAGCGACCTCCCAGATGCTTGGCGAGGAATTTTTCGGCGCTGGCGATCATGGCCATATTGTTCACCGGCCGGGCGAACCCATGCCCCTCGTCGGGCGCCACCAGGTACTCCACCGGAAATCCGTTCTCCCGCAATGCAATCACGATCTGGTCGGATTCTGCCTTATTGACGCGCGGGTCATTCGCGCCCTGGACGACGAGCAGCGGCGTCTTGATCTTGGCGGCGGAATTGAGTGGAGATTGCCGCTGCAACTGGGCCTTCCCCCCCGGGGTGTTGGGGTCGCCCATACGCACATAGAACGTCTTGCGAATGGGCTCCCAATAAGGGGGAATCGAGTCGAGGAGCGTGATCAGGTTTGACGGGCCGACGATCGACACCGCCCCCGCATACAAGTCGGGCGTAAACGCCACGCCCGCCAGGGTGGCATATCCTCCGTAGGACCCGCCCATGATTCCAATGTGCTTGGGATCGCCGATGCCCTTCGACACCAGGTACTTGACGCCCCACGTCAGATCATCTTGCATCTTCTGGCCCCACTCCTTGTTCCCCGCATTAATGAACTTTTTTCCATATCCGGTCGATCCGCGGAAGTTGGGAGCCAGAACCGCGTAGCCTCGATTCGCGAAAAACTGCCAGTAAGGGTTGAACCCCCAAAGATCCCGCGCCCAGGGGCCGCCATGCGGGAAGACCACCACCGGCAGGTTCTTCTCCGGGACGCCCTTCGGAAGGGTCAAATAAGCCGAAATCTCCAGGCCGTCCGACGAAGGATACCGAACCACCGTTGTTGACGTGAGGTTCGCGCGGTTCAGGTTCTCCCGAATACGATATTGCAGCGTCAGCTTGCGGGCCTTACGATCAAACAGGTAGGTTTCACCCGGCTCGTTGTCGGCGGTTGCTGAGACGATCCAGAGCTGTTCGTCCCGGGTGTGCGACCCAAAGTTGATCTGCTTCCGCGGCAACTTGGTTTGCAGCCATTTGTAGTCCGCCTCAAACACTTTGTCCTTCCAGTACTCCCGGCGCTTGTCGTCAATGTAAATTGTCGCGATCATCTCGTCGGTCAGTTCAGAGAAAATCGCCGAGCCGAAATCCACCCGCTTGAGGGGATCGGACTCAACCAGTTCTTCTTTACTGGTCTCGGGGTCCAGGAGCACCAGGCGGGTGAGATCAATTTCGCTCCCCTTGTTCGTCACCATGTAGACCCGTTTGTTATCCTTGGCAAACCGGATGGTGTCGCAACCCTCGAGGACGTCACAGGAGTAAATCTTGGTGACGCCGCTCGGATCGAGGCGCAAAATCTCGGTGTCGCCGTTTTCAGCCGAACGGGCCGCCAGACGAAGCTGATCCTTGTTGTCGAACTCCCAGCCGGCAATGCGATCGGTGTTCTTACGGACCAGCGTCCGCTCTCCGGTGGAGATCTTAACCTTGTAGAGGTCATGCCAGGCCTTGTCACGGTCATTCAGACCCACATAGAGAAGGTCGGGATCGCTCTTGGGAACCGCATAAATAATGGCGCGAGCCCCCTTGGCCATGGTGATATTGCGCGCGGTCGGCACTTCTACGCCCGCGGCCGGCTTGTCCGCCGGGTTTACGGCATAGACGTTGTAGTTTTCGTCTCCGCCCTGGTCCTGGACGAAGAGGATGTACTGGCTGTCGCGGCTCCAGAAGAAGCCGGGGATGGGCCGCTTGGTGTCGTTGGTCACCGGCTTGGCGGCGCTGAACGGCTCCTCGGTCTTCTTCACCCAGACGTTGCGGGTCTTGTTGAGCGGTTTGAGAAAGGCAATGTACTTGCCGTCCGGGGAAATCTGCGCGCCGGCGATCTCCGGATCGCCAAAAAACAGTTCGCGGTCGATCAGCGGCGGCTGTTGCGCCAAAAGAGGGACCGCTAAGAGAATGAAGAACAAAAATAGCTTGGCTGCTCGTTTCATGATTCCTCCTGCAGGTGTGTGTAAATGCAACATAGGATAGAATGACAAGACTCTGACTGTCCATAGAATCCTATGATGGAGCCCTTATGCCCGTAACCACCGTCGCACAACTGATCCCCGTTCTCCAAACCGCCATTGGCCCGGTCATCCTGGTGTCCGGAGTGGGCCTCCTTCTGCTTACAATGACGAACCGCCTCGGGCGAGCCATCGATCGGGCACGCATCCTGTCGGCCGAGCTGCCGACCGCCACCGGCGACAACCGGGCGAAGATCGTGGCACAGCTTCGCATCCTCTGGCGCCGGTCGCGCCTCATCCGCCAGGCAATCGCCCTGGTGTCCACGAGCGCCCTGGCCGCGGCAGTGCTCATCATCGTATTGTTCTTTACCGCCCTGCTTCAGATAGAGACCGCCTGGCTGATCAGCCTGTTGTTTATCCTTTGTATGGCCTGTCTTATTGCCTCACTGGTCGTCTTCATTCAGGATATCAATCAATCGCTCGCAGCGCTTAAGCTCGAACTGAGCGTCGACGGGTTTGACGGAGTCTGAGAAATAAGGAGTTCAACATTGGGTCACGGTGCTGGCCAAGTCATCCACCGCGGCGGGAGAAGTGGGAGGTCGGAAGTCAGAGGAAAAACAAATCCTCGGCTGTTCCCTTTACCCGGCTCTCAGAGAGAATGTGAATCTCGCGCCTTATTCTGGATGATGCTGGGTGGGTATTGGGACGCAATGGCCGCAAAAAAATCGGCCCCGAGATATCTTCCGGGGCCGTTTCCACTCAAAAGGAGGGTGAACTGGGGGGTTCACAGGAGGGAAAATCGTCGCATCGCCTGCCCTCACATTAACGCGAACGAAGGGTGATAAATGGAGTGATTCAGGCGATTCAATTTCTGATTCAACCGGCGCTCGGCCTTCTTCAGGATCTTCGCGGTCTCCTGAACGCTGTAATGCAATCGATCCGCGATCTCTGGAACATTCAATCCTTTATAATGCTTGCACACGAAAGCATCGCGCTCGCTCTGCGGCAGTTTGTTGATGGTCTCGATAATGAGATTTGTCGTTTCAACCTTCCAGTCTTGTTGTGTCATAACCACCCCCACTGCTCCTTGCACGATACTCTGTTTCTTATTACGGTTGAGAACAACCAAAGTTCCAAATTTCTTTGTTCATTTCTTTAGACGTAAGATGTATCAAAAAGTTTGAATAAAATCTCCCTGAAATTGTAAAAATTTGTCATCATGAAGCTGATTGGCGCGGTTTCACGTAGCATGAGGGAGTTCTCATGCGGGAGGAGGGATCGTGAAGAAATTCCTTGAATTCTTGCTCATTTTCTACGTGGGGACCTGTTGGGTCGGGAATGTCCCCGGCTCAGCGCAGACACCTGAGCAACCTGCTCCCGGCACACTGTTGCGTGAGGTCGTCGCCCTTCAGCTCCGGAACATTGACGGACGATATCATTTCCGCTACGACGAGGAAGACATCACGGAGGATCTCGGCGCCGACGGAAATCCCAGGCATTTTGACACCAAGCTCATGCAATGGATTCACACCGACTACGACTCTTATGTCAAATATCTCGCCATAAACGGAGCGTTCTACGGCGCCCCAGTCCTTGCCGACCAGCAGAACAAAATTGATCGACAGATCAAGGAGGTTGAAGCCAAGCCCGAAAGCCAGCGCCGGGCCCTTCACGAAAAGACGGTCAAGGAGCGCGAAAAGGAGAAGGATTTTATCCGCAGCCTGCCGGAGGCCTTCGACTATCAACCTCAGGGAGAGCAAACCATCAACGGTCATCCGAGCTGGATCTTTTCGTTCACCCCCCGCCCGGGCTTTCATCCTCCCTCGCGCGAGACGACTTTTTTGAAGACGCTGACAGGGAAGATCTGGATCACTGAAAATGAGCATCAATTGATTCGTCTGAAAGGGACCCTCGAGGACGACGTCGATTTTGGCGCCGGGCTGTTCGGCAGCGTCAAGAAAGGCTCCACCATCACCCTCGAGCAATCGCCGGGACCCGCCGGTTTGTGGTTTCCCGCATTCACGGAGATGGAATTCCGCGCCAAGGTCTTTGTGAAGGGTCAGAATCGGATTGAGATCAGCCGATACAGCCGGTACGAAGAAACATCAAGTCCGAAGAAGAAGATCGAGGTTGAGAAAATCCCTTAAGGCAGATGCCTCCACGGGGTTTTCCGGAAGTGGGATTTCAACATTGGGAGTGGTTGGCTTTCCGGGGCGGGATGCCGTGTGCCGTCGCTGGCGCTGTTTGACTGCGAAGGAGCGGATCAGGTCAGGTGCCCGTTTCCGCCGACCCGGGTTTTTGCCTTCTGAAAGTGTTCAATCTTGGGTAACAGTTCCTCCAGGTAACGCTCCAGTTCTGCCAGGCGCTTTGTTTCGCTCCGCATCCCGAGCAAATTCTGACAAACTTCCAAAGGAAGACCCAAGTGTTCCGCGACTGAAAAGGCGAGCCGCGGCGCCTTGGCATCCACCATCGTCAGATTCGTGTTGGGTTTGGCGACGGCGAGGACAATCTTGGCATAGCTCGCCTTCACGGACTCGGAAAGTCTTCGGACCTCATCCGGATCCTCAGCCTCCTCATCGTCAAAAAAAGAAACCTCCGCCCGGAGCACCTCTTCCTCGGAATTCTCCGTGATGATCTCAAATCGACGGACTCCCTCGGTGACGATGTCGAGGCGGCCGTCATCGTAGCGTTTCACGAGGTCCTTGATGCGGGCGGTGCACCCGACTTCCGCCATTTCGTTCTCCCGCATCAGCACCACACCAAACTCCGTCTTGTTGTCCAGACAGCCGCCGATCAATTTCCGGTAGCGCGGCTCGAAAATGTGCAAAGGGAGAGAAGCCCCGGGAAACAGGACCACTTCCAGCGGGAAGAGTGGCAACAAGAGCGGGTGATTGGACATGTCCCCTTCGCAAGGACGCCCTCCCGTCCGGCGGGAGCGCGTCACCGATCACGGCCGGTTGGTGAAGAGCTCTATGATGTAATCATGCAGGGAATCATACAGGATCCTCTGAAAGGCCCACGTGAACCGGGGGTTCTCCAAATCACGAGGCGCCAGGTGGATCGTGTAAGTATGGCCGGAAACCGCGGGGTCGCGCAATTGGATCAGGACATCCACCCCCTCATCCCCTTCTCCCGGTTGGGCGGAAAAGGACACGAGGGGATGGTCATAGTGATCTAACGCCGAGTTTACCTTCTCCAGAGAGCTCAATTCACCCCGGTGGCCATTCGCATGGCGGTCGCAGACTTTGCCGGCCTTTCACCTCCCGAAGGGTTACCTCGCAGCGCTGGCGGCCTTGTTGAGCGCGGCGAAGCGCCTGTTCACCACATTCCAGTCGATGCTCTTTATGAATGCGGACAGGTAATCCCCTTTGGTCGTCCCGTAGTCTATCATGTACGCATGTTCCCAGCAATCGAGCGCCAGCAGGGGTTCCTGATGAACGGGGTACCCGATATGATGTTCGAATAGGATGTAATGGTGTAGTTCGTGATCCGTGCGGTTGTGGGTCAGGATCACCCAGCCCGGGGTCGACGCGCCTGCCGCCTTCAGATCGGCTGTCCACGCATCGCGGGAGCCGAACGATCTTTTAATGGCGTCCGCCAGCTCGTTGGAGGGCTCGCCGCCCTTGGGACTCAGATTCTCGAAATACATCTCGTGCAAAAAGGCCCCGTTGAAGGCGACCGCCTCGCGCCGCTTGAGTTCGGAATATTCACTGAAGCTGTAATTCGCTGTGCTGCGATCGCTTGACTTCAGCTTTTCCTGAATTTCATTCAACTTCTTCACATACCCCTGGTAGAGACCAAAGTGCGCCTTCAGCTGCTTCTCGCTTAAGCCCTCGATCTTTCCCAATAAATGATCAAAATTTCTTGCGACTACGGTCATGATTTTCTCCTTTTTCCTGATATCTATTCAATTCGGAAGCCACCCAAACAACCCTCCCGCAAGCGGGTCGGGTTCTCCGTTCATCTTGTCTGGGGACTGCGTCTATTATATCGCATCGCGACATGAATTACTTCTCTTTCTGTGATCCGGGCAGCGGCTCTTCCGCAGAGGAGGAAGGGGAGTGCAGCGTGTGCCTGTAAATCGATGGGGGGAGAACCCTGTCCAACGGGGGCGGTTCTAGTGGAGGTTCAAAATGGAGGCCCCAACTGAGAGGGCCTCCCTCGTGCGGGCACGTTCGAAGAGACTCAAGGCCGGCTCACTTCCCCAGGAACGGGAAATGGCTCGCCGCGCCCATGAAAAACAGCATCGGGATGGAAAGCCAGAAATTCATCCTTGAAGCCAGGAACGCCCGACGGGCCAGCTTGGCGGATTCCGGCGGAATAGGGGTTCCGCTTTCCGCATTCGCCTTCGTCCAGGCAATGATCCGTTTCTGGTGCGGCCAGATGATTCCCCACACGTTCAGGAGCATGATGACTCCCATGCCTCCGCCAATCCCGATGGAGAGGGCTCGATTGCTCGAATCCGGAGTGGCATTGAACTGGAGGACGCACCACGCCAGAAGAAACATGATGATCGCCACCAGCACAGCGATGAGATATCCGTTGTTCAAAGCCCCGGAAACCGGCCGCAGGATAAGGAAAATCAAAAGCCAGGCCACGACCACCACTGCCAGCCAGGTCCCGAAGATCCGACCCACCGAAGGCTCCCGGCTCAAGATGATCATGTAGTACCAGATGCCGATGAACACCGTGCCCACCGCGCCCCAACGGAACCAGAACAGCGCCCGCGGCATCAACTGCGGGATCACCTTCCCCTTGGTGGGCGCATCCAGCGACTTCATCAAATTCACATTGACCAGATTGAAGAAATAGAGCATCCCGATCCACGTAATGCCGGCCAGGAAATGAAGCCATCGCAGAAAGATTTCCTGCCATGCCATCGCATTGTCTGGAAATTGAATCACCATCCAGAATGAGATCAGAGATCCCCAAATCATGTGGGCCATAATTCATCCTCCTCCATTGAAAAAACTTGCATGAATTGGCAACCTGAGAAAGCCTGATTGTGGTTTTTCTTTGCGTGAATAAGGACTTGGAAAGATCCCCCGCACGATAGGGGTTTACAGCCCGGCTGTCAACGAAATTCGGCGACTTCGGGGCCCTCTACCCGACTCCCACGGAGGCGCCCTCAAAATCCCGGGCCAGGGCCTCCCGTTGCTCCGCAGTAAGCGAAGTCCGGGCCGCATAATTGGGATGATCGATCACCAGGGCGACCGGCACCGTGGGGTCACGGAACCAGCTTTGCTCCTCCCTGGTGAAGGGAAAACGAACGTACTGGACGGCGCTGATCCTGTCTTCCTTGCTGTGCCCTTCTTCGAACCGGCCAAACACGCGGGCCAGCCCTCCCATTTCAAAAAAAACACAGTCGCCCTGGTCCAGGCCCTGAAAGCGGTCCAGCTCCGGCTTGATGTCGGACGGCGTGGTGATTTCAATAAACAGGGTGGCACTTAACTCGTCCGCGTCCGGCAGGATTTGATTGTAGACGTCAATCTCGTCCTGGATTCTGCGTTCATCCACCATTCGTTCAGCTCGTATCATCTCCTGGACCTGAAACTTGACCGTCTCCCGGTTCTCAAACACCAGAGACACCTTGTCGCCGACCGGGAGCCGCCGATGTTGTTTCAGCGCGATGATGTGACGCCTGAACTCGTCCCGAATCTTTTCGTACTCGTAGAGGTTTCTGACATCGTCCACAGTGAGTTTTTTCATAATCCGCACGCCTTGGCAAAGATTCTCACAGGATGCAGCGCCTCGCGTCCCGTCCCCTGCTTGATCCGCAAGGCCGAGAGCGGACAATCCGTGGCAATGAACTCGGGCGCCGGTTCCTGCACTTCTTTCAACAGTGGTTGGGCGAGCTTGAGCGAGAGGTCATGGTACTGCTGTTTCATTCCCCAGGTCCCGTCCACCGCTGAACAGCGCTCCACCACCTGGACCCGGGCGCCGGCCAGTTGCAAAAGATCGCGTGATTTATAGCCCAGGTTTTGCGCCTTCAAATGGCACGACAGCTGATAGGACACCGTTCCGAGCTTGGAGACAAACTGGGTGTCCAGCGCCCCCTCTTGGTGCAACTTCATCAGATACTCGCAGCTGTCGAAGGTGTGGGCAGCGACCAGTCGGGCGTCCTCCGAGTTCAACAGGAAAGGATACTCCTGCTTGAACGTGTAGCTGCATGTCGGGCCGGGGATGACCACGTCGTATCCGTCCCGAACCTTTTCCGAAAGGAACCGGACATTCTCCGCGGCATCCTGAAGCGCGGTCTTCAAATCGCCGCCGTCCAAAGCCGGCATCCCGCAGCAGCGTTTGTAACCGTCCACGACTTCGATGCCGTTTTTCTCGAGGATACGAACCAGCGCTTTGCCGGTCTCCACGTCGCTGTAATTCACCGAACACGTGGAAAAGAGGGCGACCTTGCGCTTTTTGCCGACGGGTTTGCCATTCGCCCCCCGGCGCGGCTTCATCCATCGCGACAGGGTCTGCGACGCATAAGTGGGAAGGGGCCAACGGCGATGAATCCCAACCACCTTTTCCATGAGGAGACGGTGAAGCCCGTTCCGGCTCAGCCAGTTGAAGAGCGGGGCCGTCCAGCTTCCCAGTCGACCGATCAGGTCGGCCTGCGCGAGGAATTTGTCCTGAAACGACACTCCCTGATGACGGGCCTTCACCAGTTTGTCGCGAAGCATCATCCGCGGAAAATCGATCTTCCAGGCGTGGGGCGGGGTGTAGGGACAATGGTTGTAACACAGCTTGCACTGAAAACAGTCGTCCGCGATCACCTTCAAGTCTTCCGCGTTTAACTTTTCGGCGTCGCCGTCGACCCGTTCTTCATCGAGGCGATTGAACAACTCCGTAAACGAAGGGCACAGGTTGAAGCACCGCCGGCAACCGTTGCAGAGGTCGTAAACCCTGCGCTCCTCTTTCTCGATGGCTGCGGTGCTCCAGAATTGCTCGGATTGAAAGTCGTAACTCATAGGGTCTCCGATTACCGTAGCCACAAATCTCCCGGACAGTGCGACGGCGTTTCGGCTCCAACGGAAAAAAGTATGGACGGGATAAGTTCAGAAAACCCCGGAGCGGCAATCCACCGGGGTGAATGGACCACCCCCCGGACGGATCGCTGCACCGAGGATCGAATGCGGTCACCGGCCCCCCTCAGGCGATGGCTTCCGAGGGTTCCTTCCCGGCAATGATGGTCAACCCCTTGGTGAACCGTCCCGCGTGAGACTTCTCGGCCTTGGCCAGGGTTTCAAACCATTCGGCGAGTTCGTTGAACCCTTCCGTGCGGGCCGTCTTCGCCATCCCGGGATACATCTCGGTGTATTCGTATGTCTCCCCCTCAATGGCCGATTTCAGATTGGCCTCGGTTGCGCCAATGGGAATTCCGGTCACGGGGTCGCCCACTTCTTTCAAGAAATCAAGGTGACCAAACGCATGCCCGGTTTCGGCCTCCGCCGTGTCCCGGAACAGGCCCCCGATATCCGGATAGCCTTCGATGTCGGCGCGGCGGGCGAAGTACAGGTAACGGCGATTCGCCTGCGATTCCCCTGCAAACGCATTCTTCAAGTTCTCATGACTCTTGGTGCCTTTCAGTGATGGCATATGTCCTCCTCGGTGAATTCAGTTGAGAAACGGTAAGTGTCGGTGTCGAGCTGAATCCGCATGCCAAGGAACGATGTCGGCGTTCCCTAAGCCTAGCGCATTCCTCCCCTTATTCCAAGCGGTTCCTGCGTTTTCGGCGGGTGCTGCAACCGGCGCAGGATCCGCTGAACTCAAAATAATGATCTCGAATTTGGAAATCGAATTTCCGCGCAAACCGCGCGGTCAAGGTCTCGAAAGAACGATCTTCAATGTCGTCGATCCTCCCGCACCGCTCACACACCAGATGGGCATGCGGCGACCGTTTCCCGTCAAAGCGCTGCCGGCTTCCCCCGGAAAAGATCCTCCTCGCCACCCCGATCTGGGCGAACTGATCCAGGATTTGGTAGACCGTCCCGAGGCTCACCATGGGATGCTGCTTGCGGACCTCCGCAAACACCATATCGGGCGTGGGATGGTAATTGTCGCGCTGCAGGACTTCGAACACGGCCAGTTTCTGCGGCGTCACGCGCATGCCATGGGGGTGCAAATGAGCGGCCAGGGTCACCCGGGGGTGATCCCGGGAACCCCTCCTCCCCTGGAGCTTAATACCCTTCTCTTCCTTATTCGGAATCATTCCTAGTAATAATAACCGGCCGCCCTGTCCTTGTCAAGCGAATTTGTTCCCGGGACAGTTGAGCAGCGACAACAGCGCGAGGGCGTCCCTCTGAACTCGTCTGAACGCGAAGCAACTGCAATTCAGACAGAAGTGTTGGGCAAGAAGTAATGGGGGTCAGGCCCGAATGGTGCTTACTTAAGAAATTGAGCTCTTGATTCATCCCCTTCCCCGAAGGGGAAGTCTTCAATAGCCCAGGGTTGGCCGCCTCGCGGCCTACCCTGGGTGGGGATCACCCCAAAAGAAGAAGGAACCCTGAACATGGTCTTGGAAGCATTGAGGGTCAGACTGGGACATTGGACAAATTATCACTTTGGCTGTTTCAGTGGCGTCAGGACCACATCATTCCGGTCTTTATTTCACCCAAGAGAGTATAATCTAGAGTTGCAAGAGGTCGATCGGATCCCCCGTTGACAACCCTTCCCCCGATGCGGAGTCTGTATGCCGAGGCCATGGCGCATTCAGTGGGAGGGGTGCTGGTATCACGTCACTTTCTGGGAGAGGAATGTGGGTCCCTGTGCCGAACGATTTAAAAGCACCCCGATTTATCGGGGTGTTAAACTATCCCCCATCGCCATTGAACCGATTCATCGGTTTCCTTTCACGAAGCCGTTGAAACGGCTGCGATTCGATTTTGGTGGCGATTTGCCACCCCGATGAATCGGGGTGCTGTCGGAATCCACTCTCGAAGCACCCTGGCTTAATTGGGTGTTTACCAAGCTCCTCACCACTCGTTGGGATTGTCGGCGCCTGATCCGAATTCTCTAAATCACAACGTCCAAGAATCCGGCATCGTGGGTATGGCATCTTTACAACAAATCAAAAACGAAACCTCAGTCGTTGTTGAAAGAGTTGTTGAAAGAAGGAATGACAGGAAGAGCAGAATTGATTATAATGCCCGACTGTTCATCACCACAGGGAGGGCTCAACGAGTATGCGGGAACGACAGAAAGAAATTCGGCGCCGGCGGCATCGCCGCGTCAAACACATCAAACAGCGCACCCGGGCATTGAACGCGCAACATGCCAAGGTATCGCCTGCTCCAGAACCCCCTGCGGCCACCTCCGCTCCCGAGTAACCGGCTGCAGAGCCATTTGCATTCTTGATTGACCTGCCCGGGTTCAACTACCCACATATTTTGCATACAGCGACTTTGCCACAGCGGGGTCTTGTGTCCCCTGGACGATGGCGCGTCCGTCGGCAAACACGCTCAGAGTCACCTCGTTGAGGAGGCAACGAACCAGGTAGGGATTGGATTGGACCGCCCCCGCCGCGGCGAGCTTTTTCTCCAGCTCCGGAATCGACAGTTCCATGGGCCGTGCCGGCAATACCTCGACGGCATTGCGCCCGCACAGCCGAAATGTCCGGGAAGTGCTCCGGGCTTCCAGAAACTCGAAGCGGCCTTGACCACACGCCACGCATCCTGTTCCTTCACGCGCCCGTTTCAAATCCACTTCGCGGAACGAGTTTCGCCAGACGTCAAATGACCGGAAGGAGCGACAGACCTGATCCGTCTGTCCCACCAGAACCTTCATGGCTTCAGCGACCTGAAAACTCGCTACCATCGCGACCGCCGGCGCAATCACTCCCGCCGTCTCGCAGGTGGGAGCGCTTCCCACCGGCGGGGGCTCTTCGAAGAGGCAGCGAAGGCATGGGGTGACCCCCGGAAGGACAACCATGACAGCTCCCTCGCTGGCCACGGCCGCCCCATAAATCCACGGCACCTTCAGCTTCACGCAGGCATCGTTGATCAAGAACCGTGTTTCAAAATTGTCGGTCCCGTCGATCACCAGGCTCGAATTCCGGACCAGGTGCTCGATGTTGGACGCATTGGCATCCAGCACCAGGCCTCTGATCTTAATTGTCGAATTAATGCCCCTGAGTTTCTTTTCAGCCGCCACGGCCTTCGGCCAATGGCCCGCAGCGTCCTGTTCATCGAAGAGGATCTGACGCTGAAGGTTCGATTCCTCCACGAAATCGCGGTCCACCAAAACCAGGTTGCCCATGCCCGCCCGGGCGCACAATTCAGCCGACACCGTTCCCAGGGCACCCAGGCCGAGAATGAGGACTCGCGAGCGCGAAAGACGTTCCTGTCCCTCATGGCCAATCGGCTCGAAGAGAATTTGCCTGGAATAGCGGTTCAATTCAGACATGTTATTCGTCCAACAACATCAGGGAGAACCCGACGAAAAAGCCCGGGCATTCTCTCCCACTCCGCGCGTGGCTGGCAGAAAATAACGGCCGACGAGATTAGAACGAAAACACGATCCCCTTCCCTTTGCGGGCCGAGAATTTTTGTTGTACGAAAGAATAGAGCCGGGCCGGGCGATGGACACCGGCCATGCGCCGCTCCGAGCATCCGCTCAGGATATCCAGCTGAGTCAGCTTCTTTCGGAAGTTACGCTTGTCGATCTTTCGACCCAGGATGATCTCGTAGACTCGCTGCAGTTCCGTCAGGGTAAATTTTTCAGGCAGCAACTGAAATCCAATATTGGAGTATCCCAGTTTATTTCTCAGCCGGTCCAGCGCGCAGAGAAGGATCTCGCGGTGGTCGAATGCGAGGCGAGGCAACCGTCGCACAGAAAACCAGCGGGCCTCCCGGGCATCGTCGGAGGCGTGGACCTCGGCGAGACTCGCGCAGATCAGAGAGAAATAAGCAACGGTGATCACCCGCGTCCGGGGATCGCGGCCAGGCGCTCCAAAAGTGTAGAGCTGCTCAAGATAAACTCCGGAGACGTTGGTTTCTTCTTTCAATTCACGGAGGGCCGCTTCTTCCAGCGATTCCCGGGGGCCGACAAAACCACCCGGAATCGCCCATCGCCCTTGAAAGGGAGGGTTCTTTCGCTGGATCAGAAGGACCTTGAGATGGCCCCTGATCACGGTAAAGAGCACCACGTCGACAGTCACCGCCGGTCGAGGGTATTTTCTGTTTTTCTGTTCCATAGTAGGGCGTAACAGGAGAAGGGGGACGTCGACATGGCCTCAAGCCCGGGCCGTCAAGCCGAGGGTCCCCAGTGCGTTCAAAATGTAGTCCGTCGTCACCAACTCAGCTCCACACGTGTGCATCGCCTCAAGCGCGGCTGCCCCGCTCTGGGGGGCGACCGCCGCCACTGCATCCTCCACCAGGAGCACTGCCTGGCCACGCTTCAGCAACCCCAGCACGGCGGCCTTGACGCAATAATCGGTGGCCACGCCGTAGACGACAAACTTGCGGCCCTTCATTTTTGCAATCAGCCCATCAGCGCAAGGGTTCGAAAAGATATCAAATTTCCGCTTCTCGAGAATGATCTGGTCCGCATCGGCTTGCTGTACCGCCTTCCACGCCGATGGCGCATCACTGACGATCAGCGGCTTTCTGCCCGTAGTCTCTGCGATCTTCCTTTGCCCGGGGGTTCCCGCCACGCAATGCGGAGGAAACTGCTCAAATTCCGGATCGTCGGGCGTATGCGCATCGACCGACGAGAACAGCGGGATGCCGCGTTGTATTGCCACCTCGGTGAGATGCTTGAGATTGGGGATCCGGATTTCGGCCGCGGGAACATAAAGTTGCCCGTCGGGCATCATGAAATCGTATTGTGTATCGATGTCCACAAAGGCCCAATCATTGTTCATAGCGATGGATCTCCCTTCAAATCGATGGTCTGCGACAAAGCCGCCGAGAGTTTCTTCTCAGCCGCTGTGTCTTCCGAAGTCCCACCTGAATTCAGATGCTTCATCTTCTGAAAGAGTCCCTCGAGGGCCTGACTCTTGGTCACTGGATAAGTGTCCGGATTTTCAAAAGTTGCGTAACGCTCCTGGAGCCTGGAGAAATTCAGGGCGGCACGCTCACGGGCAGCACGCAGTGAGGGGAGTGGTGCCAAACGCTGTCCTTCAGCCATGACGCGTTCGAGGAGAGGGACGCCTTGAGTGGGTTCGTCTTCTCGAGCAATGACATCGTGGTCCAACTCCTCTCGCGCATTCATAAACCGAAAAACCTGCTTCTTTCCGGGATAGGTGGCCTTCTGAGCACTGAGCTTCATGCGATATCGGGGGGAGTTTCCCACGGTTTGTTCCACCAGCTTATAAACACCGCCCAGCGCCGCGGCATCGTGAGAGGTGGCGAGTTCCGTGCCGACGCCGAAAACATCGATCGGGGCGCCGTGCTGCACCAGATCGCGAATCTTGTATTCATTAAGGTCGCCCGAGGCCAAGATTTGGACTCCGCTCAACCCAGCGTCATCAAGAATCCTGCGCACCTGCTGGCTCGTCTTCAACAGGTCACCACTGTCGATGCGGACCCCTTTGACCCTTTGGCCCATGCGGGCAGCCTTCCTCGCGCCTTCCACCGTATCGTAGGTATCAATGAGCAACAGGGCGGAATCGGGGAACGCACGGCAATACTTCTCAAAGGCTTCTTCTTCGTCTTCGAAAGTCATCGTCCAGGAGTGGGCTGCGGTGCCGAAAATCGGGATCCCCATCTGGAAACCCGCGTAAACGTTGGAGGTGCCCAGGCAACCACCGAGGTAGGCCGCCCGCGCAGCCAGCACCCCGGCTTCCGGCCCGTGCGCACGGCGAGTTCCGAATTCAATCACGCCTCGCCCTGCCGCGGCGGCAACGACTCGAGTTGCCTTCGTTGCAATCATCGTTTGGAAGTTGATCATGGAGAGGAGATAGGTCTCGACTATCTGCGCTTCGGGCATGGCCCAAAGATCACCCCTGAACCTGAAGTGTTTCAAGTAATCAAAGAAAGCTTCCCTGACATGGGCGAAGGTGGGATGAGAACGAAGGAAATCAATCTCCTCGCTTTGGAACCGGAAAGTCTCCAAGTAATCCACGGCCTGCTCGAGTCCCGCAGCAACCAGGTACGATCGATGCTCCGGCAGATCCCTCACGAAGAGCTCGAACGTGGACGGGTAATTGACCCCGTTTTCAAAATACCCCGCGGCCATGGTCAGCTCATATAAATCCACCAGCAAAGCCTGATGGCCAGAGGTCCCGGTCCCCATCTTCAATTCCTTTCAGCACGACGGCCTCGCCCGAAGTGCCGGACATTCATCGCCTGCTTCCCCGCTCAGGCAGAACCACCCTCATAAGTGTATTCTTTACACTAACTCCTTGGAATGCTAGTCGGTTCATGCCAGCGAGTCAACAGGTTTTCTCGGAAGGAAGGGGCGTTCGTCTTGTTCCTTGGTCGAATTTCTTTCGAGCACATCCCATAGGGGTCGATGGATCAGGAGCAGGGTGGCGCATACTCCGATCGATCGGTAGGTGCGGCCTTCTGAGGGAGACTCCTGTTTATGAGGCTGGAGAGTGCCTAAATTCTTCAGCGCACACATCGCAAGGAAACACGATGTGTGCCCCACCCGGGCATAAGGTTCAAGGACTGAGGGACCGATGGGATCATTCTCGGGCCGGTTATGGTTCAGTGGCCGCTTCAGGATGACTTGAAAAAATCTCTTTCCCGCTTTTTACTTCCCAAACATTGAAGCTATTGTCGTCGCTGGCGGAGAAAAGACGGCGTCCATCCGCACTGAAAGCAACCGTCAGCACCGTTCCGGTGTGGCCTTTCAGGGTGTAGAGCTCGCGGCCGCTCGCCACCTCCGAGACCCGGACGGGATCGTCGCCACTCGCGGAAGCCACCCAGCGCCCGTCGGAGCTAAAGGCGATGGCTCGAATCGCGTCCGTGTATCCGGTCAAGGCCCGCAGTTCTTGTCCGCTGGCGGCATCCCACACTTTGGCCGTCTTGTCGAGGCTCGCAGAGACCAGCCACCGGCCATCGGGACTGAACGCTAACCCAAAAATGTACCGGGGGTGTCCCGCGAGACGACGCAGTTCTCTTCCAGTGACGGCGTCCCAGAGGCGGATTGAATGATCCGCCCCCAGGGAGGCTAACGATCGCCCGTCCGGGGTAAAGACAACGCCATGGACCCAACCGGCCTGACTTGAGATGGAAAGAATCAGACGCCCGCTCTCCACCTCCCAAATTTTGATGGTCCTGTCTGCACCCGCCGAAGCGAGCCAGCGTCCATCCGGACTGAAGGTCACCGAATCCACGTAATTTGTGTGTCCCGAAAGGGTTCGCGTGAGGCGGCCGTCGCTCACCGCCCAGAGCCTGATTGTATGGTCCTCACTGCCGCTGGCCAACAGCCGGCCATCCGGGCTGAAGGCCACCGTACCGATATGATCGGTGTGTCCGGAAAGGACAAGCAATTGCCGACCGGAGGTTACCTCCCGGACTCTGACTTTCATATCATCGGTGGCACAGGCCAACAAGCGCCGGTCGGCACTAAACGCCGCGGCCCGGACCGTATTGGGATTCTCGAATCTGATCTCACTACGTGACGGAGATTGCGGGGGATTCTGGGCGGCGATGCAGCCGCCCGCGAAGCATGCCACCAGCCCAATCGACACCCGGAACACTTCCCCACCAAGGGCTGTCAAGGAACGACGGTGTCGAAGGTCGGCGATGCTACTCCAATTGAACCCCATGCAATACCTACCTGGACCAAGCCGGCATTCGGTCGCGGGTTTGAAATTAGGGCAGCGCCTCTTGATGCAATGAAGGACGCGCGCAGTATACTCTCGCGGGATACCGCAGGCAAGATGTGCAGGGACCTCCAACCGCCACACTATTTGCTGGTCTCCAGCCTCCGAGTCCCGCTTTGCCCCCAATGTCTCAACCTCACAGGGAGTCGGTGCTCTTGCGGGTTGGCTTGACACCCAGGAATCTCCTTGAAATCACCCCGATGAAGATCTACACTTTTTTGTGTCAGGAGACCCCCAGTGTCGGCTCGTCAGTTCAACAACGACCGCTTAGCATTGGGAGGCTCTTCGTCAGTTTTTCAATAGTCGCGATTGACGATTTGCGTTGCCCGAAGCCATTTTCCAAGTCTGGGATTTGACGGTGAGGACCGGCAACCTCTTCTCCCTGACGTTATGCGAGGAGAACTCATAGGGTCACACCTCCGCTTCTGCAGTCCAGAGTGGAGTGGACAGTAGTGGTCGATTGTGAAATCGCATTAACCAACTTTGGAAATCATAAAAGACATAGAAAATGAAGAACGTGGCAGGATGACTCTGCAGATCCTGCTCGTCATAGGGTAAGGTGATCTCGGTCCAGGAGAGGAAGTGCATAATCTGCACGTGCACTTGGAGCGATCAAGAAGCTATAGCCTACTGGGTCGGTGACTTCCTAGTCGTTGGGCAGAATTGGGAAATTCAGTGAGGTTGTGCAATATGAAAGAAAAGCTTAGTCTCTTCCTGCTTTTGATTTCGGTTTTCTGGACAGTAGCGACAGCCGCACAAATTCAGCCTCCCGTTTTTAAGGTCGATCCCCCTTGCCCCCTGACGCGAGCCCGGCCAAGTCGCATTGGCACCAAGGAGGTGCTCGTCACGTACAATGTGAAGAGTCCCGATGCAAAGATTAAGCAGCCTCACAAGCTTACACTTGAGGTTGGCATTGATGACCGTCCGGGAGCAACCCGGAGCGTCCAGTTTCTGCCGAAGGAAAACGGTGTCTGGGAAGCTGTTCTTTCTCAGGGTGAGCAGGACTCCTGGTTGCATCTGATTTTCGAAGTGAAAGATCCAGTCACTGGAGAGGTCGATACAAACGGTGGTAAATACTGGGACCTTGTTCTTTGCCGGGATGAAGGCCAACCTCACTTTATGGGGGTTAAGATTCAAGCTCGAGGTTATACCATGGGCGTAACATTTGAAAACGGCATTGCTCGCCCGCCTGATCTCGCTAACGCAGTAGCCTTGCTCGAAAATGGATTGAAAACGAAAGAATGGAAAGACCGATTCAGACTATTGTTTGATTACTGGTACTACAAGATCCAACGCGACGGGAGTACGGACGCAGCGTGGAAACAGTTGGCCAGCGAAATCAACCGGTTCGTTGATGAACAGAGAACCGATAGGGACGCCATTTTCGGCGCCTCGGAATTTGTAGTGTCTCAAGCGGAGCGCCTTCCGGCTGAGTTGCTCTCCAAGATGATGAACCTTTTGCGATCATTGGATCCTGCAGCGGCGGAACATCAGGAATGCCTGATTGCATTTAACCGAATCTCGCATAAAAAGGACCTCTTCGAAAAGGCTGGAGAATTCAGGGGGTTTGCCAAAAGATGTCCGAACACCAATCTGGCAGATGAAGCACTGATCCAAAGCTTCCGAATCTTGCGTGACAGGAGAGATATATCTGCAGCCGAAGAGGTGATTCACCAGTGGATTGAGATGCGCCCGAAGGCTGACGCCTATGCAGGCCTGGCGGCTCTATACATTGAGAGCAATATTAAGCTCGACCAAGCTCTCCAGCTTCTCAATAAGGCGGAAGAGCTCAATCGGGATCACCTGCCGGATAAAGCTCCCACAATGTCCTACCTCATCCTCACCCGCGATGCAAAACGAAATGAGCAAAAGCTGAGTTACTGGCGCTCCCGCGCCTTTATGCAACAAGGAAGACCCGAGCTGGCGTTCCCACTTATCGAAAAAGCTGGTGGGGTTGCCATGGATGCGGGCGAGTACTTCCTAGTGGGTGAAGTTTATGAGGCAACAGGGCACACCAAGCAAGCGCTGGATGCGTACATGGCTAGCGTGGGAGAGCCGGCGCCGGGACGCATGGAACGACTAGAGCGTCTTAAACAGCTTTGGACCAAGGAAGGCTATGGAACCGAAGCAGATTTGCAGCAGCGTATCGAGTCCTTGGGCAAGGATCGCTTCGAGACCAAGCACTATGTGCCCACTGTTCTAGATCGTCCTTCTCCTTACTTCGAGTTCACGACGATTAAAGGAGAGAAGTTGCGATCGGCCGATTGGTCCGGAAAGACAGTTGTCTTGAATTTCTGGGCGACCTGGTGTGTGCCGTGTATCCCCGAATTGAGCGGCTTTCAGACGCTTCAGGCCAAACATCCGGAACTCCTGGTTGCCGCATTGATGACTGACTCCGATGAAGAAGCCCTCAAGGGAATCATCAGGCGGGAGAAACTGGAGACTCTTCGCATCGCCCCAGCAGGAAAATTGGGCGATGCCCTGGCGGCAGAAGGTCTCCCGATCACCTATGTGATCGACCACGACCGAATCCGTGTCATGCACGTAGGAGCTTTGCGGCAATTGATACCCACCCTGGAGGCGGACTTGGCCGCATTGAAAAAGGACCCGGCATCAACAAAGTAGTCAGGGGGACTGTGCGGGTCGAAAGCAGTGGCAATCCCTTCCAGAGCATCTCGCCTCACCGCCAACAATTTGGTTAGTCTCAAGACCGTCGCGTGATTGCCGGCTAATGGGCTAATTGCCCTTGGGGCAGACTTCAATCCTCTTTGGGGTTCCCTTATTTTAGAGCAAATGTTCCGCCGATGGGCATGGATGGTGTACTTGCTAATACTAAGTCGCTGTGCGATTTCCTTGCTCGTAAGACCTTCTCCGATAAACCGAAGAATTTGATTCTCTCTGGCGGTCAAGAGGATGCTTCGGAAATAAGCAGTTTTCATAATTTCGTCTCAAGCACTTTTCCCAACAGGATCACAAATCGTCCCGATCGTGATAGGATCCAGCGGGATCGCTAATGGCTGGCGTGAAAGCCCCTTCTGAAGTCATTGCGACAAATGTGGAACGACCGAGGTGTCAAGTTTAGACCAGGGGTCGCTCGTGGTGACGACAATGCGCGGGGGACACGAGCAAAATATATCTAGCACAGGATATTCTGCAATGTAAGTGCAATGCTTTTCTCAATGCTTTTTTCACTGTGTTTGTCCAATTCGTAAATTTGTATTAGACTTCATTCGGATGCCCTGTATAAATTTTATTTCCGACTTTGAGAGTGTGCGCACCCGATGAGACGTACGATGTCAAAGGGGTAGTTTTGACGATTGACGGCCTGTTGATCTCCCCTCCGGTTGGACCCTGCAGATTCTCCGATTGAAAGGTTATTCCTCGCATGGAACATTCGAAGTTCGTCCATCTCCACCTGCACACCGACTTCAGCCTCCTCGATGGCGCCAACGATATTGGCGCCCTGATGAAGGAGGCTGAAGCCAAGAAGATGCCCGCCATTGCCATGACGGATCACGGCAACCTCTTTGGCGCGATCAGCTTTTATGAGACTGCCATGCATCATGGCATCAAGCCGATCATCGGCTGCGAGCTTTACGTGGCCAAGGGAGCCCGGACGGAACGCAGTTCCAGCGAAGGGGAAAAAGCCAATCATCACCTGACGGTGCTCGCGACCAGTGACGAGGGTTATCGCAACCTGGTGACACTGGTTTCGACCGCTTATTTGGACGGGTTTTACTATCGACCACGCGTGGACAAGGAGCTGTTATCGAAACACCACCGGGGAATCATCGCATTGTCGGGATGCTTGAATGGCGAGGTGGAATCGAAGCTCCAGGGAGAACAGGACCAGGCAGCGCTCGAAGTGGCCGGGCAGTGGCAGGACATCTTCGGCAAGGAGAATTTCTTCCTGGAGATCCAGGATCACGGGCTCGAGAAACAGCGGTTTGTGAACCCGCGGCTGGTAGCGCTCTCCAAGCGTCTGGAGGTGCCGCTGGTAGCCACCAACGATTGCCATTACCTCCGCCGGGACGATTCCCGCGCCCACGATATTCTGCTGTGTATCGGGACCGGGTCGACCGTGAACGATTCCAGTCGAATGCGCTATGAGACCGATCAGTTTTACCTCAAGAGCGATGTGGAGATGCTGGCCTCGTTTCAAGAAATACCGGAGGCCGTCCATCGCACGGTGGAAATTGCAGAGCGCTGCCACTTCAAGCTGGAGAAGATCGCTTCGCCCTTCCCCCGCTTTGACGTCCCGGAAGGGCAATCCCTCGAGGAGTACTTTGACCGGGTGGTTCGCGAAGGGTTTGCCGAACGGGCGATTCACTTGAAGACCCAGGCGGCCCGGGGGGTATTGCGCCATCGGCTGGAGGAATACGCGGAGCGGCTTGAGCGCGAGATCAACATGATCAAGCACATGCGCTTTCCCGGGTACTTCCTGATCGTCTGGGATTTCATCCGCTACGCCCGGGAGCGCGGAATTCCCGTGGGCCCGGGGCGGGGTTCGGCGGCGGGCAGCCTGGTTGCCTATTCGATGCGCATCACCGACATCGATCCCCTGCAATACGAGCTCCTCTTCGAGCGCTTCCTGAATCCCGAGCGCATCTCCCTGCCCGACATTGATATTGATTTCTGCATGCGTCGTCGCGACGAGGTCATCGACTATGTGACCCAAAAATATGGCCGGGATCATGTTTGTCAGATCATCACATTTGGGACCCTGGGCGCCAAAGCCGCTCTCAAGGATGTCGGCCGGGCCCTCGAAATGCCTTACACCGAAGTGGACCGGATCGCGAAGTTGATCCCTAACACACTGCATATCAAGCTCGACGAAGCCTTAAAGCAGACCCCGGCTCTCGACGAGCTTTACAAGAAGGATGCCCGGGTCAGGGATTTGTTTGACGTGGCGCGCCGCCTGGAAGGGCTTGCGCGACACGCGTCCATCCACGCCGCAGGCATCGTCATCTCCCCGAAGCCCCTCCTGGAATTTGTTCCCCTGTGCACCTCCACCCGCACAGAAAATATGACCCGGACGGAAAAGCAACAGGTCATCACTCAATTCGAGATGACCGACCTGGAAAAGGTCGGACTCATCAAGATGGATTTTCTGGCGCTGGCGACCCTGACCATCCTCGATGACACGGTGAAGCTCATCCAACAGCATACCGGACAGAAGCTGAACCTGGAGGAGCTCGTCCCCGACGATCCGGAAACCTACCGGCTCTTCCAGGAAGGGCGCACCAACTGCATTTTTCAGTTCGAATCCAGTGGCATGCGCGACATTCTGCGTCGCTACCGGCCGGAGCGGTTCGAAGATCTCATCGCGCTGAACGCGCTTTATCGCCCGGGCGCCATTCAGGGCGGCATGATCGATGATTTTATCAAACGAAAGCACGGCGAGCGGGAAATCACCTTCGATTTCCCCGAACTCAAACCCATCCTGGAGGAGACCTACGGTGTCATGGTGTACCAGGAGCAGGTGATGCAGATCGCCATGGTGCTGGCGGGATACACCCTGGGGGAAGCCGACATCCTCCGCCGCGCCATGGGAAAGAAGAAGGCCGAAGAAATGGCGGCCCAGAAGGAAAAGTTCATTGAGGGCTGCAGATCCCGAAAGATCAACACCCGCAAAGCTGACAAGATCTTCAATCTCATGGAACAATTCGCGGGGTACGGGTTTAACAAGTCTCACTCCGCTGCCTACGCGCTGCTGGCGTACCAGACCGCGTACTTGAAGACCCACGATCCGGTGTATTTCATGTCCGCGGTGCTGACCAATGAAATGGGAAACACGGACAAGATCGTGAAGTACATCAATGAATGCCGCGACCTGGGGATTGAGATCCTCCCGCCTGACATCAACCAGTCGGACTTGAATTTCACACCGGCCATCGACTCCGCCCAGGGGACAACGAAGATCCGCTTTGGAATGGCCGCCATCAAAAATGTGGGCGAACACGCCATCAAAGCCATTCTCGAGACGCGTCGGGCGAAGGGGCCTTTCAAATCGATCTTCGATTTCTGTGAGCGCGTCGATCTGCGGGCGCTGAACAAGCGCATGATGGAAAGTCTGATCCGAGCCGGATGCTTCGACTCCCTCGGGGCGCGACGATCCCAACTGGCGGCGGTGGTGGACCGGGCCATGGAGGCGGGGGCAAAGGCGCAGCGGGACCGGGAATCGGGACAAAGCGGGTTGTTTGCCGCCGCCACGGCCACGGTGATGAACGAAAAACTCCCCGACCTGGAAGAATGGCAGGAGCACATCGTCTTGAACTATGAAAAGGAAACGCTCGGTTTCTTCATCACCGGGCATCCGCTGGCCAAGTATGCCAAGGAACTCGAGGAGTTTTCCACGGGCACAACGGAAACCCTGGCGGCGATCGAGACTTCCCGAGACGCAGCGGTCGCCGGAATCCTCACTTCGGTCCGGTTTCTCAAGACGCGCCGGGGTGACCGCATGGCGTCGGCCGTGCTCGAGGACATGCACGGGACCCTGGAGGTCGTGGTGTTCCCCGAACCTTTTAAGCTCTATGAGTCTCTATTGAAATCGGAGGACCCGGTCTTCATTAAGGGCCGCGCGGACATCGGCGATACGGGCAAAGTCAAGATCATCGTCTCGGAGCTTCAGCCCTTGAAGGATCTGCGTCTCACCCAGGCCAAAAGGATGGTTGTGCACGTCAACCTCATCGGTCTGGACTCGGACGCCGCGCCGAGGCTTTTGGAACTCTTTGAAAAGAATCGGGGCGACTGTGCGGTGGTGTTCGAGCTTGAACATGACCGACAGTTTCTGGTAACCTTGAAACCTGATGATTATGTGAGGGTCCGGCCCCACCCCCACTTCATTCGGGCGGTGGAAGAGATTTGCGGAATTGGCGCGGTTAAACTCATGCCTTAGGCAATTGATCGAGAAATGACCAACTCAAAAGAAATTTACGAACAGCGCGAAAGCATCCAGGATCTGGAAGAGCAGATCAACGAGCTCAGCAAGATCAATCAAGACGACGAAAGCCAGCACGAGATCGAGCGGCTCAAGGCCCGCATCGAACGTGTCCGGCGGGAAGTTTTCGCCAAGCTCACCCCCTGGCAAAAGGTCCAGATGGCGCGGCACCCTCAACGCCCCTACACCCTCGATTACATTCAGCACTGTTTTACGGATTTCATCGAGGTTCACGGCGACAGGAAGTTTGGGGAGGACCATGCTATTGTCTGCGGGATGGCCAAGTTTCATGGCGAGCCAGTGATGGTGGTCGGCCATCAAAAGGCCCGCGACACCAAGCAGAAGGTCTTTCGAAATTTCGGCATGCCGAAGCCGGAGGGGTACCGCAAGGCCATTCGGGTGATGAAAATCGCGGAGAAGTTTCAACGGCCCATCTTCACCTTGATCGACACGCCCGGTGCCTATCCGGGGATCGACGCGGAAGAGCGGGGCCAGGCCGAGGCCATTGCCTATAACTTGCGAGAAATGGCCCGGCTCCGGGTGCCGATCATCACCACGATCACGGGCGAAGGCGGCAGTGGCGGCGCCCTCGCGATCGCCGTCGGGGATATCGTCAATATGCTGGAGTATGCGATCTATTCGGTCATATCGCCGGAAGGTTGTGCTTCCATCATGTGGCGCGATGCCTCCCGCGCGGAGGAGGCAGCCACCGCGTTGAAACTGACGGCGGAGGATCTGAAGGCCTTTGAACTGATCGACGAGATTATTCGAGAACCGGAAGGCGGCGCGCACACCGATCCCCTCGCCATGGCCAAGTCATTGGATGAGCATCTTCAGAAGGATCTGGCGCGACTCAAGGCCCTCACGACCGAACGGCTCCTTGAGGAACGATACGAGAAGTATCGCCGAATGGGACAGTTTTTTGAAAAGGCGAGTGCCGCCACGGCGCAAAGATCCAAATGACCTCATGAGCGGCGGCAAGCCTTGCCCCCCGCAGCCCCTTACCCCGCGTCTCATTCGATGCGTTCCATGCCGTAATCCACTCGGGTAAACCGGAATTTGAATCGAAGGGCCTCCACATCAGCCTGCTCATCCCGCAAATAATCCCACACCCTGGCGTCGCTGAGATAAAAGACGCTGCGCTTTGCCACCAGGTCCCGGTTGATTCTTGCGGAAAGGGAATCCCGGTTCCATTCCCACCCGGAGCGAATGACCTCCCAATCAGGTCGGATTCCCGACTGCTGATAAAAGTCCAGAATCGGGGTATAGGCGCCGCCCACGAACACTGCGTTGCGGGGAGCGAGCGCAATCAATGTCTCAACCCGGACCTTGCGCTCCTGCGAGAGTCGGTTAAACCGGGTGAGGACGGCCATCCCCCCCATGAAAAACACCAGATGCCCGGCCAATAACACACCGAGTAATATTCTTCGGGCGGGAGGCTCCAGTTGCGTCCGTAGCATGTTCAAACCGACCAGCGCCGCCAGCACGAATGCCGGGACGGCAAGGAGCTCATACCGGGGTTGAATCCTGAGATCCGCGTTGGGCAATAGGGCCAACAGCGGCAATAACGCCATCCCTGAGACGAGGGCGCGCATGGAGGCCACCTTCTCCCACTTCCGCCAGGTCAGCAGTACTCCCACCAACGACACGCCCCCGTTCACAAAAGCAAACGCGAGGAGATAGAGGAGCTGGATTCCAAGCCCATGGGTTCGAATCGGGAGGACGGCGGCCCAGCCTTGAACACGGCGCCAGAAATCCGGGTCCCTCCGCACCAGGAAAGCAAGGACGGCCAGGACCCCCAGGATAACGATCCCGGTATGGACCAAGACAGCAGAAACTCTCCTGCGCCAGGTCAGACCACGATCCAGGAGGATCATCAACGGAAATACGGCAGCCGCCGTAATCAACTGTTCACGGATCTGGATTCCCGCCGCAAACAGCACCGCGCTCCAGACGAGGTGGAAGAGCTTCCGTGATCTTTCCCAGCGGAGCAAAAAGGCCACTGCCGCCAGGAAGCAGGCCAGCGAAGGCACCTCGGTCATGACCATTCCCGAATAAGCAAGGTACATTGGCGTAGTCGCGAGCCAGGCCACTCCCAGCAAAGCCAGCCGTACCCCACCGACCGACTTCACACAGAAATAGAAACAGACCAGACCGCCGATGGCGAATAGCCACACGACGCCCTGACCAATCCAGAAGGCATGCTCTACGCTGACACCCATGAAATGCATCGCTTCCCAGGCGGCCCTGATCAGGCCCAGAAAGAGCGGCCGACCGAAGGCCAAATCCGATACCTGGTGCTGAAGCGCCTTGGTCATGTAATCAAAACTGTCCCACTGCCCCATGAAGGGATTTCTAAACATGAAGGCGAGGACCGCAAATCCGAGGAGAAGCAGCAGGAGGGCTCCTCTTTCCCGAGGGGAAGCCCGGCGTTGATTTTTCACTTGGAGGGGGAGGATGCTTTGACTAGAATGAGCACGACTGTGGGCGTTTGACGCAGGCATTCCACTTTCATCCCAGGACTCAAATTCTATGATCATCGGAATCTGTGGTGGCACGGGGTCAGGCAAGACCACGGTGGCGAACAAGATCCTTGAAACCATCGACAGCGATTCGGTGGCTCTCCTGCAGCAGGATCATTATTACAAGGAACTCGCCGGCTTGCCGGTGGAAGAGCGCGCCCGGCAAAACTTTGACCATCCCGATTCCATCGACATGGAACTCTTCGTCGAGCACCTTCGCTGCCTGAAAAGCGGGCGGCCTATTGACAGACCCGTGTATGACTTCACCATCGATAATCGCAGCAAGCAGACGGTCCGGGTGGACGCCAAACCCGTGGTGATGGTGGAGGGGATTTTGATCTTCGAGAACAAGCCCCTTCGCGATCTGATGGACATCAAGATCTTTGTGGACACGGACCCGGATCTGCGCTTCATTCGCCGGTTGCGCCGGGACATCACCGAGCGTGGCCGAACCGTGGAATCGGTGATCAATCGGTATCTCACCACGGTCCGTCCCATGCATCTCGAATTTGTCGAACCTTCCAAGCGCTACGCCGATGTCATCATCCCGGAAGGCGGGTTCAACACGGTCGGCATTGATCTGCTGACTGAAAAAATCCGCGCCCTGCTGGCGGCCGTCCATGCGACGTGAGAGGTTTTGACCACTCTGGTATTGAACCCACGAAAAGTAGCAGCGCAGGACCTTCGGCGAGAATGCCAGAGCATCCACACTGCCGATCGTCACCGCCATCAATTCCCGCGCCCTCAGCGCCTCCGCGGTGAATCCTCACTTCATCAATTCCAACCCGAATTGAATGGGCACTCCGAAGTTGGCGCCGCCGAACTCGGAGAGGATGGCGTAGTTCACCCCGATCACTTTTCCACGCACATTAAAGAGCGGCCCGCCACTTCCTCCCTGGGTTGTCTGGGCATCGTAGACCAGCTTGTTGGGGAGAATATCGCTCAGATGTCCCTGCGTGGAGAGGGGGCGGATCATTCCGCGGCGGGAGAGTTCCTGTGAAATTTTTTTGGGATCCGGTCCAGCCGACGACACCACCGATTCAACTACTTTCTCATCAAGCCGGGCCAACAACGCATTCAGGCCCGTCGGGTAGCCCAGCAGCACGACCGGTTGGCCCGCTGCCGTGTCCGCCCCCTGACGTTCGACCGCCAGCACGGGGAGCTTGTGCGAGCCCAGATCCGCCCGCAGTAACGCAATGTCTGCCTGCGTGGAGGTCTTGACCACGACGAGGTTGAAGGGATCTTCCACTGTCGGGAAATAGGCCCTGAAGAACTGGAGGCGGGGTTGAAAACCTTTCGCGGACAGTTCTTTGACCTCGCGATCTTCCCACCCCGGTTCAGCCACATGACGATTCGTCAGGATCCAGCCCGAGCTGCTCACCAGAAATCCGGTCCCCGAGTAATAGACCTCGACCATCGGGGCGGCCCCGGACGTTGTATAGAGGGTCTGCCCCTGGGAATCCTTGATCGGTTCGCCGGCACTGTCGAGGGCGAGAAAGCGGAGGGGATTGCCCGAGCCGTCGTAAAAACGGTAGGCGCCTTCGATATAACAGACCCCGGATTGATACGTCTTGATGACCCGCTCTCCCAGCGACCGTTCCCGGTTGACGGAGTCGATGTGACGCGTGGTCTCGTTGAGCCTGGCGCGGAGGGCCTGGAGCTCCCCGGCTTTGAGCGAGGCGTCGTTCTGTGCCTGGGCCAATTGGTCGCGGAGCTTCTGCTCTTCGGCCTGCAGGTTGGAGAACCGCGTCTCTGTCTCAGTCTCCTGCCGGGCCCGTACCTCCCCCCCGCGCTTGCGCTCCTCTAAAATGTCCCGCTCCAACGCCTCGCGGGATCGATGATCAACGGCGAGCTGTTTTCGAAGCTGAATGATCTCCCTTTCGATCTTTCGCTTTGAAAGCGCGCCCTGGATCAGCACCAATGCGCTCAGCGTGACCGAAAACCCGACCAGGACGATGGCCCCGATGAAAATCGTGCGGGTGCGGGGGGTGGAATGACGGAGTAGTCCGCGAGTGAATTCCCCCAAGAACCGCGTCGTAAATCCTATCCCCTGCCTCCGGAACCGCCGCGATTTTCTCACTGAATCGCGGTACACCACGTGAAACGGCTTGCACACCTCCCCCTTCGCCCTCTCTACATGAAAGCGCACCTTGGGTCCGCCTTCGCCGAATTCCAGCACATCACCCTCTTTGAGAATGATTTCATCAATTTCGTGATCGTTCACAAAGGTTCCCCGGGAAGACCCGAGGTCCCGCAGGTAATACTCACAGTTGTCGAAGTAGATCTCGGCGTGACGGTCGGAGGTCGTGTCGTCCACGCCCGGATTGAAGCGGATGTCACACTTCGGGTCGCATCCGATCAGGAGATTTTCCTTCTCAAATTCCTGGGTATCACCCCGATGGCTTCCGGAGAGGTGGACGAAGACTGATTTCACGATTTAAAGGATATTCCCGGTTCAAATTTCAAAACTCCAAATTCCAAACCCCAAAATCCAAATAAATTCCAAAGACCAAACTCCAAAATACCAAACCGCCTCGTGCCAGGTTCTCAGCATTCCTAGGACCCGCACAGATTCACACGCGGGGCGTTCGAGTGGGGTGATTGAATTGGATCCTTCAGCTGGTTTAGATTGCTGAAACTGATACTTGTGGGCAAATTGAATCTTCAAGCCAGGGTTATGTTTGAGAATTGGAATTTGGAATCTATTTGGACTTTGTCCGCCGCGGCGGATTGGAATTTGGGTTCAAAAGACTATCATTCCCGCATACCCCACGACTTCTGCGCGGTCCCCGCTGATGTCTCCCGATGTCGCATACTTCACCAGTTCTGCTTTGGAGGCGCCCAGGTGTATGGCCGCTGTCAGCATGGCAATAGTCGGGCCGTAACCGCACATGGTGACATGTTCTTTCTTGATGACGTCAAAAAGTCCTTTGGGGTCCAGGGCCAAGACCCGGTCGATGGCGCGCCGGTCCTTCTGGCGTGTTATCGAATCGCTTTCGTAATGATTCATGTCGCTGGAGGCAATGATTTGAACGGGCTCCGGCGATCCCTCGATGGATTGGGCGATGGCTTGTCCGAGCCGTTCCAGGGGAGCATAGCTGCCCGTACCGACCGCGATGGGGACGAAAGAGAATTCTCCCTTAAGCTGCTGAAGAAAAGGAAGCTGCACTTCCAGCGAATGTTCCGAGACGTGCGCCGTCTCGTCTTCGCTCACCAGCGGACAGGCGTGGGCGATCGCACGGGCCAGGGCGGACTCAATCTTCACATTCCCTAAAGGTGTTTGCCACTCCCCCTCGCTCATGATCGAAAGCGGGGTTCCCATCCCGGTGTGATTCGGACAAAGGATGATAAATCGCTCCGGAAGTTCAATCCGCGCATAGACCGCCCCCGCCACATGTCCCGAGTACATGTATCCCGCATGCGGGACGACACACCCGATGGCCTTCCGCGGCTTGCCCTCGACAGCGAGATACCCGGCGAGATCGCTGACCAGTTTTTCTTTGTTCGAAGGATAAAAGCGGCCTGCTACTGCGGGACGGCGGATCATGGTAGACCCTCCTCCACATCCACTGACCATACCAGACGTGTTCATCGAATCGTAATGCGGTGAGCGGTCGAAGTCAAGGAGGGCATAGTCCGGACAATTCCATGGCTCGTTCCTTTGTGCATTATGCCCCCTGAAAACCCGGGGATGGCTTGTGAAAGTCACACCGAACATCTTCCTCGCGAAGACACCTCTCGACTATAATCGAGTGCCATGGCAACCCGTGATCTCAAAAAAATGGTGCTCTACCACCAGGTGGGTTTTTCCCTTTGGAATATGACCGAGGACCGGACCCGCGATCTGAGAAATCTTTTCCCCGACATTCATTTTGTTAACACGGAGGATCTCAAGGCCCTGGCCGAACAAATCGTGGACGCGGATGCCCTCTGCGCCATGCGAATCACGTCCGAACTTTTCAGGGGGGCTGCAGGACTGAAATGGATTCATTCCGTCGCGGCGGGGATCGGGGGACTGATGATTCCCGAAGTGCTTTCAAGTGACGTCTTCATCACCAACGCCCGCGGAATCTTCTCGACCGTGATGGCGGAGCACACCCTCGGCATGATCCTGGCCTTCTCCCGGCGTCTCATCGACAGCTACCGGTTTCAGCAACATCACCAGTGGGCCCGTGACGATCTCTGGACACTTCAACCGCCGATGGGGCCAATCTGCGGCAAGACGTTGGGCATCATCGGATACGGTTCGATTGGCCGGGAAATCGCCATTCGGGCGCGGGCGCTTGGAATGAAGATACTCGCGCTGAAGAAAGACCCGTCGACGGGAACGGAATACGCAGACCGTGTCCTCACCCTGGCCCAGCGCACCGAGTTGTTGAAGGAATCAGATTTTGTAGTTCTCGCCCTGCCCCACACCCCCGACACCAAGCAGGTCCTGGGAGATGCTGAGTTCAATGTGATCAAGCCCGGCGCCTACGTCATCAACATTGGACGTGGAAAACTGATCGACGAAGAGGCGCTGCTCCGGGCCCTCCGGGAAGGCCGGATCGCGGGCGCCGGGCTCGATGTTTTCTCGACCGAGCCCTTGCCCGAAGATCATCCCTTGTGGGAGCAGCCTAACGTCCTGATCACGCCCCACAGCGCCGCAATCTTTCCAGAGTATTGGCCGAGCAGTCTGGCGCTGCTGGCGGAAAACATCCGGCGTTTTCGTTCAGGAGAGACGTTGAAGAATCTAGTGGATAAAAACCGCGGGTACTGAGGGGAGACCACTGGAAGGGGCAATCGTATGGACAACTCACCTCGTGCGTGGTTTCCATAGGTGGACCCGGCGACTCCGCGTTCGTCCTTGGAGCGGCAGGAGACCCGCCGGTGCGCTCACTCTTTTTCAATCAATGCCACGGCATGCGCGGCAATGGCATCCCCGTGGCCGACGGCGTCGACCCCTTCATGGGTCTTCGCCTTCACATTCACCTGCCCGGGCGAGAGGGAGAGGGTTTCCGCGATTCTCAACCTCATGGCCTCGAGGTACCCTGACAGCTGGGGAGCTTCAGCAATAATGGTGGTGTCGATATTGACGATGCGATAACCCTGGCTCAAGATCAAGGCATGGACCCGTCGCAGGATTTCCCTGCTCGAGATATCTTTGAATTGAGGCTCCTTCGACGGAAAATGTAATCCCAAGTCCCCCAGTCCCGCAGCGCCGAGCAGGGCATCACACACGGCATGGAGAAGAACATCAGCGTCTGAATGGCCCTGGAGGCCGCGAGGGGAATCGATTTCTATGCCCCCCACAATGAGTTTCCGGTTTTCCACTAGGCGGTGGATGTCGAATCCGGTCCCCACTCTCAAACTCATGGTTGGGGCGCCCTTCCGGGTGATTCCAACGCCAGGTAAAACTCCGCCAGCGGCAGGTCGGAAGGACGGGTGATCTTGATGTTCCGTTCACACCCCATGACCACACCCACCTCAATCCCTAAATGCTCCATCAGCATGGACTCGTCAGTTCCAAAAAAGTTTTCGGCGGCCGCCTTCTCAAAGGCCTGGCGCAACAGATCGGTGCGAAAGGCCTGGGGAGTTTGCACCAGAACGATTCGTTCCCGGGGCAAGGTGGCGGTGACCCGCTGTCGATCGATTTGTTTGAGAGTATCCAACACGGGAATCGCGCAAATGGCAGCCCCGGTTTTCCGGGCCTCGGTAATAACCCGCTCAATCAAAGGGGGATCAAACAAGGGCCGGACCGCATCGTGGACCACTACCCATTCGTCAACTGCCGCGTCAATCCCTTCCAGCGCGCTGGCCACGGATTCCTGCCGGTGATTGCCTCCCACCACCAAATCCAGGGGTTTCCGGAAGGATTCAGCCCTCAGCAGTTTGGAAAATTCCGTTATCTCATCTTCGCGCAGGGCCACGACGAGCCGATCAATGAGGGGAGAAGACTGGAATTTCCGGAGCGTTCGAATCAGGATGGGCACCCCTCCCAACTCGTAAAACTGTTTCGGGCGGTCGCCTCCCATCCGAGTGCCCATGCCCGCGGCGGGGATAATCGCAGCAATTGACATAGATCAGGAGTTCACAGCGTTCGGGTTCGAGACCGGTGTGGCCGGGGACTCCTCTCTCCGCTGGGATGTATTCGGCACAGGTTGCGGTGCCGGCACCACCCCCGGTGGAGCGTGAGACGGGCGGGAGAACCCGCGTTCTTCGTACTTGCCAAAGATCATCTTTCCCGCGGTCGTCTGCAAAACGCTGGTGACGCTGGTCTCGATCGTCTTCCCGATCAACTTTCGGGCGTTATCGACGACCACCATGGTGCCGTCATCCAGGTACGCAATCCCCTGGTTGTATTCCTTTCCCTCTTTGAGGATGAAGACTTTCATGATTTCGCCCGGGAGGACCACTGGCTTCATCGCGTTGGCCAGCTCGTTGATGTTCAACACCTCCACCCCCTGAAGCTGGGCCACTTTGTTCAAGTTGAAGTCATTGGTGACAATCTTTCCCTCCAGCGCCTTCGCCAGTTCGATCAGCTTCATGTCCACTTCGCGGACGTTCGGAAAATCAGTCTCAAGAATCTGGACGTTGATTTTGGTGTTCTTCTGAATTCGCTGCAAAATATCGAGGCCGCGCCTGCCCCGGTTGCGCTTCAGCGAATCCGCCGAATCGGCAACCAGTTGCAGTTCCCGGAGGACGAACTGGGGAATCACGAGATTGCCATCGAGGAATCCCGTCTCACTGATGTCGGCAATGCGCCCGTCAATGATGACGCTGGTATCAAGGATTTTGTAATCCCTTTTAGGCGGACGTTCACCCCCGATCAGACCCCCCAGGGCTGACAGGTTCAACAGTTCTCCCTTGGAGGCACCTACGGCGAGGCCGACATACCCCATCAAGAGAAGGACCACCAGTTCGACGAATGATTTGGAGTGTCCCGCGAGCAGGGTTCGACTAATGAGGGCGCTGGCAAAGTAGGCGCCAATGATCCCCATCAGTGAACCGATGGCCGCCCCAATCAGCCTCTTGAGAGAAACCTTCTTCAGTCGAATTTCAAAAAGGATGATCGCCACACCCAAAAGGACGCCAAGCCCTCCTGAAACCGGTCTTGTCAATCCGAATGGGCCTGTGAAAAACGCGATCACCGAGACCAAGAGCACAAAAAAAATGCGGATAATAATAACATCCAGCATGATGGTTCACCCCCATCTATTAACCCCCACTTGTCAACAGCTGTATGTAATTAGATAAATTCAAGGCGATAAGCCTCACTCTCTAGTGCTTATTCTATATCAATTAAACTTGCTAACCAAAAGAATTAATCCACCTTGGCATGGATCCGGCCCCACGGCCGACCTCCAGGCCTCGGGAGGAAAAGCGCTGCGATTCCATCCCGGCATCTCTGAAAACTCACCATTGCATCTGTGCAACGCTAAAAAGATAACCGTCAAGGAGTGCCACTTGTTGTAAAATCACCAGGATAGCCGAAGATGGAGGATGATGAATATGCGAGAAGGTTGCCGATCTCTCTCACGCTGTTGCTTGCAAGCCTGCGGTATCATCCTGATCACCACAAGTTCGTTGTTCCCAATCCTGCTTAACGGACAAGCCCCTCCTCCCCCGGGCGGCGAGAAGAGCAGTGCATCCGCCCCTGCGGCGCAACCCAAAAGCCCTCCACCGAAGAAACAGCCCCAGGCAAAAACTCAGGTGGAATATGATGCCTACCAGAAGATCGAGGCGGCCACCGACCCAAAGCAGAAAATGGAACTGGTTGACCGGTTTGTCACTGAATTCCCGGATTCGGAGCTGAAGGGGGTGGCCTTCCAGCAGGGGTTGAACGGGGCCCGCCAGACCAATGATTATGAAAAGGCCCTTGATTACTCCCGCAAGGCCCTTCAAGTGTATCCGGATGACGTGCTCTCTTTGCTGGTTCTATCCTCCTGGATTCCCGAGCGGATCACGGAAAACGATCCCCAACGCGAGGCCAAACTCACCGAAGCCACCAATGCTGCCAAGAGGCTTTTGGAGGTCGTGCCGACCCTGCAGAAGCCGGCCACCCAGACCGAGGAGCAGTGGACCACCCAGATCAAAGAACTGAACGGGAGATCGCATGCCGCCCTGGGATTCATTGAACTCCTCAAGAAGAATTATCCGGGATCTGAAGAAGAATTCGAAAAGGCGATCAGCCAAATGCCCACGGAGCCGACTTTTTACTATCGATTAGGTCTCGCTTACACCTATGAGAAAAAATATGATGCCGCGGCCTGGAATCTGGCGCGTGCGGTCGCGCTCAAGGGCGTCAGTGAGAAACCCGCCAAGGATGCCCTGGAGATCTTGTTCAAGGCCTATGGAGAGGATCCGGTCAAGGCTGGAGAAGAGGATTTGATCAAACTGGCTGGCAGCCAGGAAAAAATGCCGGATGACTTTTCCTTTGTAAAGTATATGGAATCGAAATTGAACCCGAAGCCCCCCACACCCTGAACCGGGGGAGACCCGGGCGATCTTCATCGGGCGTTTGGGCGGGTCGTTCCCAGAATCCGCGACGAGCTGTGGACGGGGCGGACTTCGGTCGGGGCCCGGGGTGACAGGATAATTTGTTCTAGGCCCGGCAAACCGCCGCGCCGGGACCGGCGCCCTGAGGCTTGGAAGCGCCCATTCTAATCTCGCGACCGCCTGCTACGGGGTCGAGGCACCCTTCTTTTTCATGGCGGCCGGCGCCAGGGCCTTCTGGGCCTGGTCGGCGATGGCTTGGGCGTGTGTGTGGATTAACCGCTCCGAGGTTCCCTCCAGCATGATCCTCAAAACTTTTTGCGTGCCGGAATACCTGACATTGACCCGACCCGTGCCCTTCAACTCTTCATTGGCGTGGTCAATGGTCTCCTGAAGCACCGTTAACTGGTCAAATGGGACCTTTTCTTCGACTTCAACGTTGATGAGGACCTGCGGGAGACGGGTCATGACGCCCGCCAACTCCGAAAGGGGTTTCCCGGTCTGCTTCATCAGGTTGATCACCTGCAAGGCCACAATCGTTCCATCCCCCGTCGCGCAGTACTCGCGGAAGATAATGTGACCGGATTGCTCACCGCCGAAGTTGTAATCGCCCCTGATCATCTCGTCATACACGTACCGGTCCCCGACCTTGGTCCGCACCACGGAGATGGACGACGGGCGCAAGGCGATCTCCAAGCCGCCATTCGACATCTCAGTCGCCACCACGGTGTCGCGCTTCAACCGTCCCTGCGCCTTCAAGTAGGGGGCCAGCATCGCCATCAGCATGTCCCCGTCAACGAACTCACCCCGCTCGTCCACCATGACCAGGCGATCCGCATCTCCATCGACGGCGATTCCCACATCGGCGTGTTCGGCGAGTGTCCGCGCCCTCATGGCCTCCGGATGCTCCGAACCGCACTCCAGGTTGATGTTCAACCCGTTGGGATCATCATGGATCACAATCACCCGGGCGCCCAACTCCCGGAAGATGAACGGGGAAACACAATAGGCGCCCCCATTGGCACAATCGAGGACCATGGTGATGCCTTTGAGGGATAGATTCCCTATGCTCGCCTTGGCAAATTCGATGTAACGCCCGCGCGCATCATCGATACGCTGGGCACGGCCGAGCGCCCCCGCAATGATGTGCTGGTTAGGAATTTCCTCCTGGAAAAATACCCGTTCAATCTTTTCCTCCGTCTCGTCCGGAAGCTTGGAACCATCGCGCGCAAAGATCTTGATGCCATTGTCCGCAGCGGGATTGTGGGAGGCGGAAATCATGATTCCGGCGTCGGCCGCAAAGCTCTTGGTCAGGTGGGCAATGGCGGGAGTGGGCATGGGACCCACCAGTAACACGTGGACGCCCATGGAACAGATTCCCGCTGTGAGGGCGTTCTCCAGCATGTAACCGCTGCGTCGCGTGTCCTTGCCAATCAGAATGAGATGTTGGTCCTTGTCGGTTTTGAATACTTCGGCGGTCGCTTTGCCGAGTTTCAACGCCACTTCCGGCGTAATCGGAAACCGGTTGGCCAACCCTCGGATGCCATCCGTGCCGAATAGTCTTCGCATAGATATCCTGCAACTGTGGAGGGGCTCGTTGACTTCAGTTGAAGCCCTTCACCGCGTCGATTCCGGCTGAGACAATCGACCCTGTACTCGAGGAGAGGAACCTGAAATCAAGAACGGTGAAAGGCTCCGAAAATTATCCGAAAGAAAGTTGACAAAATCTTGTCATTACATCGAACTCGGCTGTTGGGCCAATGTTTCGACTGCGTCTTCCTGGGGTGGGATCCGCACCTTCCAATGACAGGCGGCATTGGAACACTTCCGGGTAGTGCCCCCCTTCTTGGTGTGGTGCTCCAGTACGTATTTTGCACCACATTGGGGGCACGGTTCAAGGATTGGCTTATCCCAAAGTGTGAATTTGCACTCCGGGTAACGCGTGCATCCATAAAACACCTTCCCGAACCTCGACTTTCGCTCGGCGATGTCTCCCTGGCCGCACTCGGGGCAGACAAGGCCGACCGTCTTGTGCTTCACATACTTGCACTTGGGGTAATTGCTGCACGCCGTAAATTCACCGTACCGGCCATGCTTGATCACGAGCTGGTTGGCGCACTCGGGACATTTCTCTTCGAGCAGGACGTCCGTCACCACTTTCCGGGCGCCCTTCTGATTGACGATCTTCTTGGTCGTGCGGCAATCCGGATAGCCCGTGCAGGCCAAAAACGCCCCAAACCGGCCTCGCTTCAGGACCATCGGTTTCCCGCAGTTTTCACAGACTTCCTCGGAGACATCCGGCATTGTTCCTTCAGCGGGGGAGGTCACCGTACCGTTTGTATCGGCGATTTCCTTGGTCAGCTCCCGCGTATTCTTGCACTCCGGATACCCGCTGCAGGCCAGGAAGCTGCCGTGCCGTCCCCATTTGATCACCATGGGCTTGCCACACTTCTCGCACACTTCGTCCGTCGGCTTCTCCTCGCGCTTGACATCGCGCATGTTCTTCTTGGCCTGGCTTAAGTCCTTTTCGAATTTCTCGTAAAACTCCCGCATCGCCTCGGTCCAAGTCAGCTTGCCTTCCTCAATTTCATCCAGTTCTTCCTCCATGCGAGCGGTGTACTGAATGTCAAAGATGTCGGCAAAGTGCTCGACCAGCAGATCATTGGTAATGACGCCCAGTTCCGTGGGGTAGAACCTCCCCTGGTGCTTCTCAACATACTCGCGTTCCTGCACGGTATTGATGATCGTCGCATAAGTGGAAGGCCGCCCGATGCCCTTCTCCTCCAACGCCTTGACCAGGGTGGCTTCGTTGAAGCGGGGGGGAGGCTCCGTGAAATGTTGCTCCGGTTTGATCGCATTAAGCTTTAGCTGCTCCCCCTTGCTCACCAGGGGAAGCTTATGTTCCAACTCTTCGGACTCCTCATCCTTTTCGTCCTCGTCCTTGGATTCGTCATAAACGGCGAGGAAGCCGTCGAATCTCAAAACCGATCCGGTGGCCCGGAGGAGGTATTTTCCGGCATGGATATCGATCGTCGTCTGATCAAACAGCGCCGGCATCATTTGTGACGCGACAAAACGCTGCCAGATCAGCTTGTACAGTTTGAACAGGTCCGGTTCGAGGAACGGCTGGACCGTTTCCGGGGTCCGCAATACGGAAGTGGGGCGAATGGCTTCGTGAGCGTCCTGGGCGCCTTTCTTGGACCGATAGTGAATGGCCTTCTCCGGAAGATACTTCTCCCCGTAAGTCGACGCAATGTGCCGGCGGCAATCTTCCAGCGCCTCGCTGCCCACCCGGGTTGAATCGGTTCGCATATACGTGATCAACCCGACGGTCCCTTCGTCGCCCAGGTCGATCCCTTCATAAAGTCGCTGCGCAAGCGACATCGTCTTTTTCACCGTAAATCGGAGCTTGCGCGACGCCTCCTGCTGCAGTTTGGAGGTAATGAACGAAGGAACGGGATAGCGCTTTTTTTCCTTGGTGGCGACCGCATCAACGATGAATTCGGATTGCTTCAATGCCGCGACCACGGAATCGGCCTGTTGCTGGTTCGAGATTTCCAGCTTTTCCCCGGAAAACTTAATGAGGCGCGCGTCAAAATTCGGGGGCAGGTGCGCCGCAAGGTTGGCATCAATGGTCCAGTACTCCTGGGTCACAAAGGCCTTGATTTCGCGCTCCCGTTCCACAATCAACCGGACCGCCACGGTCTGCACCCGCCCGGCGGATATGCCCCGCCGGACCTTGTCCCACAGCAGCGGTGAAACCATGTAACCCACCAGACGGTCCAGGACACGGCGCGCCTGCTGAGCGTTGACCAGGTTCTGATCAATCTTGCCCGCGTGCCGGAACGATTCCTGGATGGCCTTTTTCGTGATCTCATTAAACATGACCCGGAGAATGATCTTTGCAGAGGTGGTCTTTTTTGTCCGCCCGTGGTTTCCAACCAGCGCCTCGGCGACATGGTAACCGATGGCTTCCCCTTCGCGATCCGGGTCAGTCGCGATATAGATGGTCTCCGCTTTCTCGGCGGCGGCCTTCAGTTCCCGGATGACCTTTTCTTTCCCCGGAATGGTTTCGTACGTGGGTTCAAAGTTATCCTTGATTTCCACGCCCAACTTCCGGCGTGGCAGATCGCGGATATGCCCCATGGAGGCCTTGACGGCGAAGTCTTTCCCCAGGTACTTATTGATGGTTTTCGCCTTGGCGGGCGATTCAACAACAACTAAGGATTTTGTCATAGCAACCTACATTCGGTCCGGCTACCCTGTAAAGATTCTCGACGATCGGGAAGCGGTTGGTTGTGAGGGTCCTCACGGCCGATCCTCTTATTATGCCCTCCGCACAAAACACTTTCCCGGCAGCTGCCGGATCTGGTCTTTGAGCTCGAGTTCCAGCAGTGCTCCCAGCAATTCCGAATGGGAAAGCCGGGTGCGCGACATCATGACGTCAATGTGCAGGGGCTCATCCACCCGTAACACATCATAAACCCTTTTCTCCTCCCCGGTCAGTGTCGCATCAAACAAGGATGCTCCCGGCCGCTCATCCGGTTGCACCGCGAGCAGGCGATCTTTCACCCGAACGGGACACTCTTCTACCACATCTTGCCATGTTTGCACCAGCTTGGCGCCTTGCTTGATCCAGAGGTTGGGGCCAAACGCGGTCTTCTGCGTGATGTTGCCGGGTACCGCGAATACCTCTCGATTCTGTTCGCACGCCAGCCGCGCGGTAATCAAGGAGCCGCTGTATTCGGCCGCTTCCACGATCAGGGTTCCCAGCGAAAGCCCGCTGATGATGCGGTTCCGAATCGGGAAATTCTGAGGGGCGGGAAAGGACCCGATCGGAAATTCACTGAGGATCGCTCCATCTTTCAAAATTTCCCCTGACAATTTCCTGTTCTCCTTGGGATAAATCACATCGATCCCGGAACCCAGCACGGCAACACTCTTTCCCTTCCCCTCGAGCGCTCCCCGGTGCGCTGCTGAATCAATGCCGCGAGCCAGCCCGCTGGTGATGGTCAACCCGCGGCAAGCCAGATCTCGTGCCAACTGAGCCGCCATTTGTAAGCCGTAGGTCGTTGCGCGCCGGGCTCCCACCACGGAAATAGAATCGGTCGCGAGCACCTCGGCTTGACCCAATAGATAAAGCAGAATAGGAGGGTCAAAAATCTCCTTGAGCAGGGGCGGATAGCTGGCACTGTCCAAGGGAAGCAGGGTTACCTGAAGTTGATGCGCCTTGGAAATCTCGGCGTCCGCCTCCTCCAGGAGCTTTTGGCTCGAGAGTCGGGCGGCAACCTCTTTCATCACCCCGGCGCCCATCAGTTCAGAAAGGGTGAGTGAAAGAATCCGATCCGGGCTTTCGAACTTGGTCAAAAGCGCGTGGACCGAGCGCAATCCCAGTCCGCTCAGTAAAGAAAGCGCCACCCAAGAACGTAATTCAGCCATATTGAATTCCGATCGTTGGGGGAAGGATCGTGAATCCAATCTACGCCCCACCGAATCTCGTTGTCAAGCAGTTTTGGGAACAACTCACCGCCGAGACGCAGAACTGCAGAGACCATAGAAGCGCCAGTGGAGTCTCCATGAGCCGATGGTGCTCTCCCGCTTGAATTCACCTTTGCACTCCTCCATCAAGCCGCTATAATACGCATCCAACCGCTCTTCGATTGTTGCAGGATCGACCAACAGAGAGTTAATGAGTCTCTTCACTTCAAGAATTCGACCCGACGAATCAATGCAAAAGATCATGTCCATTGAAACATTCTCCCGCAAATACAATTCAAGAAAGATCGTCCTTTTCTTTTTGGTCCTCTTTCTTGTTGGCTCCCCGGAAATGCTGGCGCGAAAGAAAAAGACGCCGCCACCGACCCTGGCGCAGCAAATCGAGCAGATATTGAATTCTTCTTCGATCTCCAACGGTTTTTTAGGGATCGAAGTCTACTCCGTTGAACGCAAGAAGATCATCTACGCGAAGGACGCGGGGCATCTCTTTGTTCCTGCGTCAAACACCAAGCTCTTTACGACCGCCACGGCCCTCGCCCAACTTCCCGCCGACCTCCGTTTTCACACCACACTGGAATCGAGCGGCAAGATTGATAAGTTTGGGCGATTGAACGGGGATTTGATTTTTGTGGGGCGAGGGGATCCTAATCTTTCCAACCGGCCTTTGCCCTATGATCCAAAGGCCCCTCGTTCCGCCCCTCCTTTGTCGGCTATTGAGAATCTCGTGAATCAATTGGTCGCCCGGGGAATCACGACGATTGACGGGGACATCGTGGGCGATGATTCTTATTATGTGAACGAGCCGTACGGAGATAGCTGGGGGTGGGATGATCTGATCTGGGGTTATGGGGCGCCGGTCAGCGCCTTGACCCTCAACGACAACGTTTTTTCGTTGTCCATTTCACCAGGAGAGGCGGTTCGAGACCGGGCGTTCATCACCACGGATCCCTTTTATCCCTCCGTCAAGCTTCAGAATGATCTGATTACTACAGCCCCGGGGACAGAGCGCCACGTTCACGTCGACCGCTCTCCCGGCAGCAACCTTCTTCATCTCTGGGGAACCCTTCCGCAGGACGCCAAGACGGACCAGGAATTGATTGCCATCGCGGAACCCGCCCGACTTGCCGCGGAAACCCTTCGCGATACCCTGCGCAGCAAAGGCATCCGTGTGTATGGGGATTTACGCGTGCACCATCGCGAAGTCTGGGAGTTGAGTCCGGCCATTGCGGTACGCCCGCTGGAAAATCCAAAGAGGGCCGTTCTCGCTGAACTGGTGTCCCATCCCTTGCGCGAAGATTTGAAAATCATCGCCAAGGCCTCACAGAACCTTCATGCGGAGATGCTTCTGAGGCTGCTGGGAGCCCAGGTCAGGGGCGAAGGGTCGGTGCGGGCAGGGCTTCAAGTCGAAAAGGAGTTTCTGAAGGAAGCGGGCGTTGACGATAAGTTGTTTTTATTCGGCGATGGCTCCGGCATGGATCCCCACAACCTCGTCGCGCCGCATGCAGTCGTACAGCTATTGAGCTATCTCTGGGAACAGCCTTATCGCGATGTTTTCATCGATCTGCTCCCGGTGGGCGGCGTTGATGGGACGCTTGCCTCTCGATTCAAAGGAACCTCACTGGCTGAAAAGGTCCACGCCAAAACGGGAACCCTGACCCACGTGAATGCGCTTTCGGGATATGCAACTCCCCCCAGCGGAGAGCATGTTATCTTTTCAATATTGACCAACAATCACCTTCAAGACTCGAAAATCGCCACAGCCACCATGGACAAGATTCTCGAGACCATCCTCACTTACCGGGAGCCCAGTCCCAAAAAATCCGGCAAGAAATAGCCCATGACCATCATCTACTCCGACCGGTACGACCTGAATCTGGGCGATCATGTGTTCCCGACCGTGAAATATCGAAAAACGAAGGAGCGCGTGCTTGCCGACGGGCTCTGCTCCGCTCCCGAGATGGTGAGTCCTCCGCCGGCTGACGATGAACAGGTGGCGCTGGTGCATAGCCGCGAATACATCCGGAAGCTGAGAAAGGGAAAGCTGAGCACGGGGGAGATTCTGCGGATGGAAGTACCTTACTCCCGGGAGGGCGTGGATGCGGTCTGGTTATCGACGGGCGGGACGATCGCCGCCGCTCGATGTGCGCTCACGGAAGGGATCAGCGTCAATCTGGGGGGCGGGTTCCATCATGCCTTTCCCGATCACGGAGAAGGCTTTTGCATGCTGAATGACGTGGCGGTGGCCATCCGCGCCCTCCAGAAGGAGTCCGTCATTCGTACCGCCATGACCGTCGATTGTGACGTCCACCATGGCAATGGCACCGCCGAGATTTTTCACGCCGACCCCACGGTCTTCACGCTCTCTATCCACCAGCTCCACAACTATCCCGCCATCAAACCACCCTCGAACCTGGACATCGATCTCCAAGATGGAACAGGGGATGAAGAATACCTGGAGAAACTCTCCCAGGGGCTGGACAAGTCTCTGGGTGAATTCAAGCCTGATTTCATCGTCTATCTCGCAGGGGCGGATCCATACCGATATGATCAACTGGGCGGACTCTCGCTCACACTTCAGGGCCTTTTCCGGCGCGATGAGTTGGTGTTTCGAATGGCGAGAGAGAAAAGCATTCCCGTAGCGGTGACCCTGGCCGGCGGTTACGCCTACCGGGTTGAAGACACCGTCACCATTCACACCAACACCGTCCGAGCCGCCAAGGATGTCTTTACAAATCAAAGCTCATAGGGCGAGCCGGCAGAGTGAAATTTGGGGTTTGGAACTTATTTGGAGTTTGTCCGCCGCAGGCGGATTGGAATTTGCTCTTCTGGGTGGGTGGCGCACACATCGCGCTTTGTGCGATGTGTGCGAGTCATCTGAGGAAACGGAGTTCCACTGCGGACTCACAACGACGTATCTGCAGGTTCAAGAGAAACTGATAGATCGAGACGAGCCAATTCTGACATCGATGGCTCATGCCAAATATCTACCAAAATGGAAGAATTACACCAGTGACGGCGTCATCGTCTGAGCAATGCTGAATTTGTCCAATGTCCCGACCTGACCCCACAGACTGTCTTCTCCGACGCGCTTCAGCAATTGCAAAATGCGAAGATGTGACCCTCTTCTTATGCTACCTGTGTCCGCCGTCACATTTCAATCCCCACCAATTTGGGATATAATAAACGGCACTAAATGAGGTCGATATGAAACTAAAGCACATTCTTCTTATTGTCTCTTGCCTGTTTTGTTTAACCACGCTGCTCCTGGCGCAGGAGGATCTCGGCGAGGTGGCGCGCAAAGAGCGCGAGCGGCAGGCGGCCCTCAAGCAAAAGGCCCGCGTCTTTACCAACCAGGACGTGGTGACCAAACGTCCCGACCAAACTCAGCCCCCCTCGGCTGAAGCCTCCAAATCGGCGTCGGAACAGGAACCCGTCGACTCTCAAGGTCACGGCGAGAAGTATTGGAGCGAGAAATTCATCGCCGCCAAGAAAAAGGTCGCCGATGCCGAGCAAAAGCAAAAAGACCTCGAGGCCCAGGTCCGGGACTATAACTACAGGCTCTTGAACCAGACCGATGTGTACGATCGGGAGCATCTCTATATGCCGCTGATCGACCAGGCCAATAAAGACATGGAGAAGAACAAGCAGGACCAGGAGGAGACCAAGGCAGCCCTGGATGATCTCTATGCCGAGTTGGCCAAGAGCGGGGCCCCCCGGGAATGGGCTGACTCAACGCTCGCCGCCGAGGACAGACCTCCTGAGCACCCGACGCTGGAGTACTACGAGGAACAGCTTAAGAAACTCGATGCCGAATATGAAGCCCAGGAACGATCCTATAGGGTCCAGCGGTTCCAGTTGATCAACCGACGGTTGCCGACCGATCAAGACTCGCTGGATGCCGTGGACCAGAATTATGGGTTGGGGTCCGATCCATCCCTCCCCCAGCTCGACACTAAGATCAATGAGATCGAGCAAAAGCACAAGGAGGCCCGGGACGAGCTGATTCGCAAGGCCGGCGCCGCCGGGTTCTCGATCTCCTAGTCCCGAGACCAGCCGATTTGAAGACACACCCTTGAACGCCGGAGACGGTGGTTGTCCGATCAGCCGCGAATCGTTGCTGTCCTGAATCCCAGCTCAGGCCATGGGGAGGGGCGACGTTTGCTCCCGCGGATCCAGGCGTCCTTCGCTCAGCGCTTCGGAAACCGGGCGCGCGTCGTTGTCACGACAAGCGCCCAGCATGTCCGTGAGCTCGCCCGTGCTGCCGCACAGCAAGGCGCTGAGATCTTTGCGGTCTGCGGGGGGGATGGCACCGTTCATTACGCGATTCAGGAACTCGTGCATACCTCAACCGCGCTGGGGCTTGTCCCCATCGGAAATGGCAACGATCTGGCCGTTAACCTGGCAATCCCCCCTGAACCCGAAGATTCCATCAAGGTCCTTTCAAATGGCATCATACGGTGCATTGATGTCGGCCAGGCCCAAACCGCTTTTTATTCCTGCATCGCCGGGGTCGGACTGGACTCGGAGGTGAATCGCCGCGCCAACGATCCGAAATGGTGGATCCGGGGGCGCGCCCGTTATCCCCTGGCCATCCTTCAAACGCTGATCTCTTTCCGCCCCCGAACGGTCCGGATACGCTGCGACCAGCAGACTTTCGAGGGGCCGATCATGTTTGCCGTGGTGGCGAACGCTTCCAGCTATGGGCGGGGGATCCGGATCGCGCCCATGGCCGCCCTGGATGACGGGATGTTGGATGTGTGCATCGTCAAGGCCATGTCGAAGCTGGAATTGCTTCGGGTCTACCCTCAAACCTACAAAGGAACCCATGTCGACCATCCCGCCCTGGTCAAGCTCCGGGGCCGGGAGATTGAAATTGAATCTGACCATCGCCTGGAGCTTTTTGGGGATGGGGAGTACCTCGAACCGACGCCAACCCGGATCCAATTGATTCCGCGCTCGCTGCGGGTCGTGGCGCCCTGTCAGGGGGACGTTCGAGGTCAACGGCCAGGTACACTCGAGTGATTTCTTGCAGACCATGAAGCTTCCGCCATCTCTCCTGCTTGTTCTTTCACCGCTTCTGGCCTACCTCATCGGCTCGATTTCCTTCTCCTTTCTTCTCGGAAGAATCCGTCGCCGTGATCTCCGGACCGCGGGCAGCGGAAATCTGGGTGCTATGAATACCGCACGCATCCTGGGTCCGGTGGCGGGGTTCATCGTCCTGGCTTTGGATATGGCGAAAGGCTTCGCGGCCGCCCGGTTGGCCCAGGAAATTACACGGAACGAGATGGCGGTCCTCGCATCCTGCCTGGCGGTTCTACTGGGACACAACTATTCTCTGTTCCTGAGATTCAGCGGCGGCAAAGGACTGGCCACGGTGGGCGGATTTCTGTTGGTGATTTCGCCGATCACCTTTTTCGCTGAACTGGTCATCGCGGGAGGAACCTACCTGTTCAGCAGAGATGTCCACCATGCCGCCGTGGCCATGATCGTGACGTTTGCTCCCCTGCTGGGTTTGTTTACACATTCGTGGAAATACTTTATGCTGGGCTTGGCTGTGGCGGGATTGAGCGGGATTCGTCACAAGAAAGAATTCAGGCAATTGCTTGGAAGGTTTGCATAAGTGAATCTGGACCTGGCGAAATGAGGCAACTCACCTCCCACAACTCGCGCAATGAATGGTTCTGCAAGCGCATCGAGGTAGTTCGCGAAACTGCCGGCCGGACGCCCGCGCACCGGACCCGCCGCTCTCGCAAGCAAGGACAACTTGACCCCCATGTCTAAGATCCACGTTTCCATTCGACCGATCGAGAAAGCGGACTTCGACACGCTCTGTGAGATCGATCAAGCCTGCTTTCCGCCGGGCGTGGCGTATTCCACTTGGGAAATGCGCTGGTTCCTGACACGCCGGGGCGCCTTCGGGTTTCTGGCCGAAATTGGCGATCCGGCGAACCTCCCGTCAGGGGAGCGTCCCATCGCCGGTTTCATTGTGGCGTGGAAAGTGCAGGGCAAGGCGGGTCACATTATCACGCTCGACGTCCTGGAGCGCTATCGCCGTCTCCACATCGGCAGCAATCTGATGAAGAAGGTGGAAGAAGAGTTCCTCAAGGCACAAATCCGCGTCGCGCTTCTCGAGGTTTCCGTCAACAACACGGCGGCCCAGGAGTTTTACAAGGGGTTTGGCTACAAGGTGAATGAGCGGCTCAAGAATTACTATCCCACCGGTGAGGACGCCCTGGAGATGGCCCGCTGGTTTGAAGAGTAACTTCTGTCCCCTGATTCAAGCCTCTTCAACGACTTCAACGCGGAGGCGCGGAGTTTGGCGTAGCGAATGATTTCGGGTCGACTCTGCGTCTCAGCGGTCATAACTGATTCCCCTGTCTTTACCGTTTCGACCACCACAGGACATCGGCGCCCACCGCCAGCAACAACAGGATTCCTATGAACCCATTCACGTTGAAAAAGGCCGCATTGACCCGCGAAAGGTCATGGGGCTTGACGAGGTTGTGCTCGTAGGCCAGCAATCCCGCAACCAACGCGATCCCCGCCAGGGTCAGTGCCCCGAGATGAAAGACCACCACCAATAGCACGAGCAATATCACCATGATGACATGGAAGAAAGAAGAAACGAAAAGCGCAGTGCGGATGCCCAACGATTTGGGGAGTGAAAAGAGGCCGGCTTGCCGATCGAACTCGACGTCCTGACAAGCGTAAATGATGTCAAAACCGCCTGTCCACAACGTCACGGCCGCACATAGGATGAAAGGCTGCCAATCGAGGGTCCCTTTCACGGCAATCCACGCTCCCACCGGAGCCATCCCCAGGCAGAAGCCGAGCACGACGTGAGACCACCGGGTAAAGCGTTTGGTCCAGGAGTATCCCAGCAGAATGGCCAGGACGAAAGGCGAAAGGATGAGCGCCAGGCGATTGAGCTGCGCGGCGGAATAAAGAAACAAGGCGCCTGCAATCACCGTAAAGATCGCGGCAAAGCGAACGCTCAGTTTGCCGGTCTGCAACGGGCGCATCCGGGTGCGTGGATTCACGGCATCGTAAGCCCGGTCCGCAATCCGGTTGAACGCCATGGCCGCACTGCGCGCCGCCACCATCGCCACAACGATCCACAACAGGATGCCTCCTCGAGGTACTCCGCCGGCCGCGAGAAGTGCTCCCATCAAAGCGAAGGGCAGCGCAAACACGGAGTGCTCAAACTTGATCATTTCGAGGGTCGTCTTGAGCTCGTGAAGGATGGGCATGTTCGAAGCTCAGTGCGAGGATTTCCAGTGAAAGGCCGCCGGCTGGTCCAGCCCGATGTGCGAGAGGAGCCGAAAGCAGAATTGATCGACGAGGTCAGAGATGGTTTTCGGATGATAATAGAATGCCGGCATGATGGGGAAAAGGGTGGCCCCTGCATGGGCCAGGCGCGCCATGTTTTCCAGGTGGATGGCGTGCAGCGGTGTCTCCCGCACGGCCACGACGAGAGGCCTCTCCTCCTTCAGCATGCAGTCAGCCGCGCGTTTGATCAGGTTGTCCACGACGCCATTGGCGAGGGCTCCCAGCGTCCCCACACTACAAGGTAGGATGAGCATGGCATCGACCCGATGCGAACCGCTGGCGATCGACGCGCCAATGTCGTCATTGGAATGCTCGATAAGCTTTCCCGACGGATGGCCCAACAAGGCCGAGGAAAGCTTCATCGAGCCGGTCGGCTTTAACCCCAACTCATCCGCCAGCACATAGCGGCCGCCATTGGAGATTATAAAATTAATCGTCGCAACTCGAGCATCCGCCTCCAGCATCTGCAAAACACGTTGAGCGAAGATTGAGCCGCTCGCTCCCGTGACGGCCAGGGTGATTTCCTGGGTCGAACGGGTGTCCCGGCTGCCGGACGATGCCTCGGAGGGTGCTCGGATGCCTGATGGACGCTTTGTCATTGAAGCGTGAGTGTAATCAGAAACCCGGAGGCGGTCAAAATATTTTTGATAATATGGACCTTGTCCAGGCGGACTTTGACACCTGTGCGGCCGCCTGATTTATCCCCGCTCTTTCGCATTTCCGTGAGCGGGTCAATGCTCATCCGGAGATTTCCTGGTCTATGAGAGCCGTGATACAACGCGTCAAGCAGTCCAAGGTCATGGTGAACGATCAGGCCGTCGCCAGCATCGGAAGAGGACTATTGGTCCTGCTCGCGGTAATGAAAGGCGACAATGAAGAGGATGCGCGGCACCTCGCCCAAAAAACTATCGAACTCCGGATCTTTGAAGATGAAAATGGGAAGATGAATCGAAGCCTTCAAGAAGTAGGCGGCGCCATGCTGGTCGTGTCCCAGTTTACTTTGGCAGGAGACTGCAGAAAGGGACGCCGGCCTTCGTTCGATGACGCCGCCGATCCTGCGACAGCGCGCTCACTGTACGGCCAGTTCGTGGAGAGTGTCCGAAGCCAAAACATTCCCACTCAGACCGGAAATTTTCAAGCCATGATGCAGGTCCACCTCGTCAACGATGGCCCCGTAACCCTCTTGCTTGACAGCCGCAAGTCGTTCTAGCAGGGCTGCCCTGTATCCATTTTCCAAGAATAGTTCAATCCCAAGAGCCAGCCTGAACAGGCTCGTGCCTCCGCAACGATTCACTCGCCGCTCACCCTGGCAGAAGCTGAAAGACAAGACCTCCGAATGTGCGTCGCTATCTCGGTTGGCTTCCGGACTTCTCTGTGTGGATGTCCTCCAGGGTCACCGGCGCCCCCCCATAGATGTTTCCTTTCGCCACCAGCGCTGTAGCGATGACACCATCATTGCTCGTAACGCCGGTAAGAGACAGTTTCCCCACAAAGTTGTCCACATTTGCCAACTCGGGAAATAACTGGCTTACAAATAGCGCTCCATGCTCCAGCGGCTGGAGCTCGAGGCCGCCCTCGGTTCCTCCGATCAGGGTTCTCATCAAGGTTCCGGAGCTGTCATAGAGCGATATATTCATGCGTACCTGATAATTGTATGGGTTCGCGGCAGCCAGACCCGTGTCTTCCTCTTTCGACTTACTGCGGACGACGGCGATGGACATTCCCCCACACACATGCATCGGGGAAACTCCTACGCTGCTCATGGGGAACCCGGTGGTGGCAGGGTCTCCACGGTAAATGGTATAGAAGAGATAGCCTCCGATATTGTGACCGTTCTTCTCAGTCACACGCAGCCATCCCGCCTTCAACCCCCCCGTAGCGCTGCTCTCAAACTTGCACGTGCCATCCCCGCGGAGAACATAGCTGTCGGCCGTACTCCCGCCGCTGCACGTGGTCTTAAAACCCAATGCGAGGGGGACGGGTTGCCCGGCATCTGTTACTCCTTCATAGGATTCAATGCGAATCTCCCGCGCACTGGAATCCGGATTGGATATGATCAGGGTCGTGACCCACCAATCCTGTCCGGTTTGTCCGTTGGCGACTTGAGCGAATCGAAGCTGAGCGTTGGGATCTGTCTGCCCAGGAGAGAGAGTAGTCAAGAGAACCACAAGCGATACGATGGCGATCAAGTAAACAGGAAACCTTTTAAGTCTCATGAAGCCCTCCTGTTCGGTTGACATATAAGTTCGGATTTCTTCACTTTTTCGCAAGGGAATGCACTGAGGAAAGAAGGTTCCACAACACAGTTCATGCGCTCAGTCCGGAGTTCTGTCTGAACCTCAAAGAAATCAAAAGGAAGATCGACTTACCATGCGCAGAGAAAGTTGACGGGGAAGGTAGTGGCAAGGCACTGCTCCGTGTTCTAGATCTATCCCAGCCAAGTGCGTCAAGGTAGTGAATTCGCCCCGGCTCCCGGCGAGGTTTTGGTCAGATCGTCAACGCATTCCCCCGCCGCAGGCGGCCCGGACGCAGGTATTGGCGCTTTACTCTGTCGTGATGCGTGAGCCGGATGGGGTTACGCATACCCAAAGCCTGAATGGGTTTGCGCAAATCTCGGCTCGAAAACAATCGATTTTTTACGACATAGATTGTGAAACTTTTCCCTATCTTTGTCAATATTCGCCTCGCCAGGAATTTTTCATCGATCCTGAGGTCTTTGAGATCGGCAGGTTCGCCGAGAGGGAAAATGAATGAAAGGCGTCAAAGTTCAGATCACCACAGGTGTTTGAGACTTCGCGCGCTAATATCCGCCAAACTCTTCGCTCCGAATATTGTCGTCGTTTACCCCGGCCTCATTCAGCAGGGTATGAACGCCGTCTACCATCCCCGGCGGGCCCACCACGTAATAAATCGGATCGGCAAGATGTTTTGAATGCCTCATGAGCATATCAACACTCAGGCGTCCCTTTTCGCCTTCCCAGTGACGGTGAGACCTCTCTGGCGCCGTCATGAGGCCAATGCAGGTGAATTTCTCATTGAGTGACTGGAGCTTTAGAAGTTCCTCGAGGAACGCGGCATCCTCGGGGCGTCGATTGCAGTACATGAGAACCATGCGATGGGGCAACCGTGTTTCAGCCGCCTGCACGACCATGGACCGGAAGGGGGTAATTCCAATTCCACCCGCGAGCAGCACGGCGGGCCTGACGGCGTTATTGTGTAAAACGAAGCTTCCATAGGGCCCTTCAATCTCCACTTCAGTGCCGAGCGGCATGGACTTGAGAACTCGCTTGAAGGCGGTATCACGCATTCGCGTGGCGAACATAAGGTCCTCTTCAAAAGGGGCACTCGCAATGGAAAAGGAACGCGCAATCCCCTCATCATCCTTCTCAGGAGGATTGATCAGAATGACGTCCACATACTGACCGGGTTTAAACTGGAAGCCCGGGGGTTTTTCGAAATAAAACGCCATCGTCCCCTCGGCGACATCCCCGCGCTTGACAAGCTTGGTATGGAAGGCTCCCATCCGTTTCCTTTCACGACCATGAATTGACTGCAATCGATCGCATTTGGCATTGTCCCTGCCAAAATTTGTTTTCGATGTAAGGAAACAAACATTGTTCGCCAGGCCGGTTACACTTGCCTGCTTTCCAGAATCTCCTCCCTGTCCGGTCTCGGTGCCGTTGCTCTGCCCGGAAGCCACCGTCCCCGGCGTCCGCCGATCTTCTGATCCCAAAAGAAAAGGGATGAGGTCAGTTCTCCTCATCCCTGTCTTTGATCCTGTAAATGAACTGTGTGCGACAGCCGGCGTTCTTACATGGTCTTCGCTTTGTCCCCGCATTTTGCCAGGGACAGATTGTTTGCCTTGTAACATTTTCCCACGTCATTCAGATCCTTCGAGCCCGCCTTGACATGGCAATATGCGCAATTCTTGCCTTCCTTCTTCGAATACTCCGGCTTCGCAAGGCTGAACGATGCCACAACAATCAATGTGAGCACAAAAACGAATAACAACTTCACATAACGCATAACAGGACTCCTCCTCGGTTTAATGATTTTTGTTGGTATTGACTTGACGCATTTACTCCTCCCGCCACAAGCTCCTCAGATGCGCCAAGGGGGCTGAGGGTTGTGAAATCCTTGAATTCACTTCGAAACCGCGGACATGGGAATCTCGAAAGCCTTGAAATCCTTGCTGACTCCGAAGGTAATCCCTGATTGCGGATCCACCCGGGTAATTCCCTTGATGGCAGCGACGTCCCAGCGAAACCCGGCTGCCAGGACTTGAAGGCCGAGCCGCGCCTGAGACAGACTCTCTGTCCCCAGAGGAGCTGGACCGCTCCGTGTCGACCATCGTCCGTTAATCTCTCCAGCCACCGAGACATGCGGAGTCAGCGGATAGATCCCCGCCACACCATAAGTCACGACATCGTTCTGGGAGAACAGCTGCGTGGGAGATGTCAAAATCCCGACGCCGATGTTAGAAAAGGTGTTGAGCTTGCCGAAATGTTTTCCGAAAAGGAAAGAACCAAAGACATTGGTGGTATTCACACCGATTCCGTGGCTTTGATCGCTGTTCGGCAATTGGACGGCGACGCGAAATCCCATGGAGGGACGCCGCCGGCCCTCCGGCAGGATTCGGATTTTCGTGGCCAATACGAAGTCACCGATGTCGGTCGCAGACCGGCCATCCCCGCTCAAATGGGGCGTCACAAAGGAAGGAACTCTCTCGTTCACCGTGAGAAAATTCGCGGCTGTCCCGCTCAACTGGAATTCCGCCGTCTCTCCCAAGCCGATGTTGATCCCAATCACGCCGGCGCTGGTGAGGTCTCCTTTTAATCCGGAAACCGGAAAACGCTCATTCTGCAGGAAGTCAAATCCGAACTCGAACAGGATGTGTCCCGGCTTGACCAGGTCGACGTCCTGGGTCAACAAGGGACGCTGTTGCGCCCACCCGCCCACGGGCAGCATCACCCCTGCAATGATCAATAGTGTGATCCCACGCAATCTCATAGATGGATCAGGTCCCTTGAGACCGGCCCTTGGCCAGAGAAGGACGTCATGATAGCACAGCCGAAATCTGAAGTTCAAAAGGAAATCTATTCGCTTCTAATCGTCCATTTCATAACCCAGAATGGCCAGGCTGGATACGGCGGCGGTCTCGGTCCGAAGAATTCTCTCTCCCAGCGAAGCCGCGTGAAATCCGGACTGTTCCGCAAGAGCGATCTCTTCAAGAGCCCATCCGCCCTCCGGCCCGATGGCCAAGGTGACTCCGGGGCACGTTCCACCCACCGCCTCCCTGCGGCGGGGCTCCTGAATCTTCTTGAGGACAGATTTCAGCGAGGGAGTCTCCGGTCTCTCGCTCAGGAGTATGTTGAAGTTTCCCGTCGTTTCAGAAACCGCCTGAGTGAAGGGGGAAGGCGTTCCGAGAGCCGGGAGGTGCAACCGGCGGCATTGCTTGATCGATTCAATCAGGATCTTTTGCCAACGCTCAACACGGGCGTTCGTCATGGTGCTCCATTTCGCCTCGGTGTGGGCCGTCACCAGCGGAACCACCCGGGTGACTCCCAATTCCGTTGCCTTTTCCAAAATCCACTCAAACTTCTCAAACCGTACGAGGGCCTGCAGAAGCACGAGACGATCGGGAGCCGGAGGTGGAATCAGTGTTTGCTCCCGGATTCGGCACTTGACTTCGCCACGGGTGGAAATCGTCTCCACCGCGGCTCGCGCCCATCGGCCCTGTCCGTCGATCAGTTCGAATAGATCGCCGGCCCGCGCCCTTAAAACGTCTCTGAGGTGATGGCCCTGCTCGCCGCCCACGACGACGTAATCATCCGACCAGTCCGTGGCGCTGACGAAGATCCGCCGGTCAGTCATCGAACCGATCGCTTTCTTGCAGTCAGGCACACCCATCCGTTGGTGGTTTCCTTTCTTTCCAGCAAGAATTGATGTTGCTGCAAAAGGTCTTGAATGAGTCCCGTCTGCTCCTCCAGAATTCCAGAACAGGTCAACCAGCCGGGTGCCACAAGCACCCGATTGAACTCGGGCCACAGCCGGTCAAGAATGCCGGCACTCAAGTTTGCAAAACAGATTTCGACCGATTCATCGCGCAGGGCATCCAACGAACCGATCCACACTCGGACATTCGTGCTTGCTCGATTGAGAGTCAGATTGGCGGTAGCGACCTGTACCGCAACCGGATCGGTATCGCACGCGAAAACATTTCTGGCTCCATGAAGCACCGCCGCGATGGCGAGGATACCGGAACCGGTGCCAACATCAAGCACCGTGGATCCCCGGATCGGCAGCTGTTCCAGCGAGCGCAGGCACAGTTGGGTCGATTCATGGGTCCCCGTTCCAAAGGCCATCCCCGGCTCGATCCTGATTTTCATCCGGGGCTCCGCGTCCGGTTCTTCCCCGGAGACCCCAGGGAGCACGAGAAAGGACGCGCCCACGGAAAACGGGTGCAGCGCATCCCGCCACTGCTTTGACCAATCCTCGTGAGGAACCCAGGTCCACGTCAAGGAAGTCCGGGATGTCTCCGAAAGCTGCGGGGCCAGTGAATCGAGGAGGCTAGGAAGGAAAGGCGCAAGGTGAGGGGGGAAAAAGGCGCACAAGGTTACTCGAGCAGCGTTGAAGTTCTGTACCTCAACGCCGGTTGATCCCCTCTCGTCGAAGAATCCGACCAGGTCATCCTCTTGACAACTCGGCACGGTGACCGAAATAACGAGAGATTCCATGGAAGGCAGGATCTGAGGAACGCTCTACCCGAAAATGTCTTTCACTTTTTCAAAGATTTTCTTCTCGGCCGGTTTGTTTTCAACCGAAGAGACCGTTGCCAGCTGTTCCAGCAAGCGGCGCTGTTCACGGGTGAGCTTCTGGGGGGTTAAGATCCGAACGGTGATGAAAAGGTCTCCGCGGCCATGACCATTGATGTTGGGAATGCCTTTGCTGCGGAGGCGAAAGGTGGTTCCCGACTGTGTTGCCTCAGGAATTTTCAACTGCTCCTCGTCGCCCTCAAGGGTCGGCACTTTGATCTCCGCACCCAGGGCCGCTTGAGAGAAGCTGATGGGGACATTGCAGTGGAGATCGACCCCCTCCCGTTCAAAGTAGGCATGTTCCTTGACATAGATGACCACATACAGATCGCCCCACTCACCGCCACGTGCCCCGATGTCACCCTCCCCCGTAATCCGGAGACGGGACCCATTATCGACGCCGGCAGGGATTTTGATTTCCAGGGTTTTCTCGGCTCGCACGCGACCATTGCCGCGGCATTCCTTGCAAGGGTTGGTGATGACCTCCCCCGTCCCGCGGCACTGACCACAAGTCCGGCTGATGGATAAGAAGCCCTGCTGATAACGCACCTGCCCGCGCCCCTGACATTGAGGGCAAGTGGTCGGCCCAGCGCCTTTTTCGGAGCCGGATCCCCCACATTCCTTGCACTGCTCGAGGCGGGGGACTCGGATTTTGGTTTTAACTCCAAAGGCGGCCTCTTCAAAGGAGATCTGGAGGTCATATCGGAGATCCGACCCGCGCTCCCGGGAGGAGCGACGGCGTCCCCCTCCTCCACCTCCGAAAATATCGCCGAAACCAAAAAAATCACCCAGGATGTCGCTAAAGTCGGAAAAGACGGTCGGATCAAATCCACCGAACCCGCCTGCTGATCCGCTCAGCCCCTGGTGACCGAAACGGTCATAGACACTGCGCTTGTTCGCATCACTTAATACGCTATAGGCTTCTGCGGCTTCTTTGAAATTCTCTTCGGCTTCCTTGTTGCCGGGGTTCTTATCGGGATGGAAGCGCATCGCCATTCTGCGGTAGGCGCTTTTGATTTCCTGATCGTTCGCGTCACGGGAGACGCCCAGGATTTGATAATAGTCGCGAGTCGTATTGGCCACTCGAAAAAATCCTCTCCTACCCAAACCTTCTTCTCCCCAGTCCACTCGAGACGCCTGAAGGAGATCCCCAGGATGTCTTTCCTTCCATTTCCCGGGAAGGAGACTCTGAACTTTTGAGAGAAAACAGGCGCGGGTCCCCTGCGTCCGGCTTCGGCGGCACCGTCCGGCTCCGCCGCCGTACGGAAGAAGGCTAGCTCGGGGAGAGCATGAGTTGTTTCAAACGGGCCGCCACTTCTTCCACTTCGGCGACAGCCCGGTTCAATGCGTCGATCTGACGAGACTCAATGGCGTGGCGGGAAGTCAGGAAAAGATCCTTGACCCTCTGCTGCTCTTCGTCCTCCAGCATCCATCCGAATTCCTCGAATGATTTCCGGGTGTTCTGCAACAGGCCGTTGAGGTGATTGAGGAGCATCGTTTCCTCCCGTCGTTTGCGATCCTCCTCGGCGAACCGGTTGGCTTCTTCGACCATTCGCACGATCTCTGTTTGTGTCAGACCGCTGGAGGGCGTGATTCGGATCGCTTGCGCTTGCCCCGAATGCTGGTCCTTGGCGGAAACGTTCAACAACCCATCGGCGTCCACGTCGAAGGTCACCTCGATTTGGGGAACGCCCTTGGGGGCCGGGGCGATTCCCATCAGCTCAAATTTACCCAGCGATCGATTTCGATGGGCGATTTCACGCTCTCCCTGGAGCACATGAATCTCGACCGTGGATTGGCCGTCGGCCACCGTGGTAAAGATCATGGTCTTCCGCGTCGGGATCGTTGTATTCCTTTCCAGAAACTTGGTCATCAAACCGCCGTGTGTCTCGACGCCGAGCGACAGGGGAATCACGTCCAGCAGGACAATGTCTTTGATCTGACCGGACAGGACCCCGCCCTGAATGGCCGCCCCGATGGCCACGACCTCATCGGGGTTGATGTCGAGCGAGGGGGCTTTTCCAAAGAACGACTCCACGCGCGATCTCACCAGAGGCATCCGCGTCTGCCCGCCCACCAGAATCACATGATCAATCTGGTCGGAAGACAGGCCCGCATCCGAAAGCGCCCGCTCGCAGGGCTCGACCGTGCGGTTCACCAGTTCGGTGGTCATCTCCTCAAGTTGAGGGCGTCCCAGGGTCCGGTTAAAGTGCTTGGGGCCCGCCTCGTCCGCTGTGATGAACGGCAAGTTCAGTTGTGCTTCGAGGGCGACCGACAATTCGCATTTGGCCTTCTCGGCGGCTTCTTTGACCCGTTGCAGCGCCAGCCGGTCCTCCTGAAGGTTGAGGGTGGTCTCCTTCTTAAACTCCTCGACGATCCACTGGACGATGCACTGATCGAAATCTTCTCCGCCCAGAAAGCTGTCGCCGCAGGTCGACAAGACTTCAAATACCCCCGCGTTCAATTCCAGGATGGAGATGTCGAACGTGCCGCCTCCCAGATCAAAGACCGCAATCTTCTCTGATTGCTTCTTTCCCAACCCATAGGCCAGGGCGGCCGCCGTGGGCTCATTGATGATCCGGACGACATTGAGGCCGGCAATTTTCCCGGCATCTTTGGTGGCCTGCCGCTGGACCTCATCAAAATAAGCAGGAACGGTAATGATGGCGTCGATGGCCAGCGTCCCCAGGTAGTCTTCGGCGGCCACCCGGAGCTTCTGCAACACGTAGGCGGAGATTTCGGGGGGGCTGTAATCCCGGTCCTGGATCTTGATCCGCACGTCGCCGGTCGGCGACTGCGAAAGCTCATAGGGCAGGAGAGATCTCGCCTGTTGAACCTGCGGTGTCGAGAGCTTCCGCCCGATCAGCCGCTTGACCGCGTAGACGGTATTGCGATGATTGGTGATGGCCTGCCGGCGTGCAATCTGGCCGACCAGTCGCTCCCCTTTTTCCGTAAAAGCGACCACGGAGGGTGTTGTTCTTCCCCCCTCCTGGTTGGGGATCACTTGGACTGCGGCTCCTTCCAGCACAGCCATGCAGGAGTTTGTCGTTCCCAAATCGATGCCAATGATCCGGTTCATTGAACAAGCTCACTCTTCAACAAATTTGCTACGGGGTCTCGGAGTCGGCGCCTTCTTCTTTTCCCGAGGAGGGCTTCTTGACCATCGCCACTTTGACCATGGCCGCGCGGAGCAGTCTACCCTGGAAAGTATAGCCGCGCTGGTATTCCTCAATCACCATGTTCTCTTCCAGATCATCCCGCTCCTCATGAACCATCGCTTGATGAAAGTTGGGATCAAACTTGTGGCCCAGGGCCAGAATGGGCTTCAATCCCGCCTTCTGCAACCCGTCGGAGAATTGCTTATAGACCAGTTCCATCCCCTTCTTGAACCCTTCCAGCTCTTCGCTCGTCTCCATGTGGAGCGCGCGTTCGAACCCATCCAGAACGGGGAGCAGACTGCGGACAATTTCAAAATTCGCATAGCGCATGAACTCTGCCTTCTCTTTTTCGGTGCGCTTGCGAAAGTTTTCAAACTCGGCCTGCTTGCGGAGTAACTGGTCAAACAAGTGGGCATTTTCTTCCGTCAGCTTCTTGATCTTTTCCTGCGCTCCTTCAGGTTTGACCGCCTCAGGCTCTACTAATCGCGCGGCCACTTCTTCGATGGTCGCTTCTCCCCTCACTTCATCTTCAGCGGACGATTCCTCTTCCGATGAAGACACCTGTGACAGGGACTCCTCCGGGACGGCTTCCATCTCATGCGGGGCTTGTGCCTTCTCCACGTCGCTCGAGACTCCTCCCTTGTTGGCTGGCGGCTTTAGGTCTTTCTTCGGTGAATCTGATTTTCCAAAACTCATGGGCCGTATAACTTCCTCCATTCATGATTGCCTTAAGAAGATCGCCTAATCGGTGACGATTGCACCCTGTTGGACATCCCGCTTCGTTGAAATCTCCGATTGGGCGGGAGAATTTCCAAGGCACCTTCTCAATTCTTACTCAACATCTGGCTGACCATCTTGGCCATGTAATCGACCACGCCAATCGTCCGGTCATAGGACATCCGCTTGGGTCCGATGATCCCCAGTGAGCCCACCACCTGGCCATTGGACCAATAGGGAGCGGTAATCACGGAGCAATGGGTCAACTCGGTCCCCCGGTTCTCTGATCCAATGAAGACGCGAATTCCCACGTCGCGTGTGGTCAAACACTCGTCGAGCAACCGCAATAACCTCGATTTCTCCTCCAGGGCTCCCAGGAGCTCTTTGAGCTTTTCCACTTCCAGCACCGTCGATTCGTTGACCATTCTTGAGGCGCCATCGACGAAAACTTCCGTTGAATTCTCTTCTTCTGTGAGCTCCCGTTGCTGACAGATCAAGAGCGCCTTTTCCAACAACTCGTCGCACCGTGTCTTTTCCTCGCGGAGGCGCAGTTGCAGCTCCCGGCGTATCCCGGCAAGGCTCTTCCCCGGAAAGTTCGCCATCAGGTATTTTGCGGTCTGATCCAGTTCGCTCTGCGTAAAGGGTTCATCCATCATGAGAAGCCGATTCTGGACGATCCCGGGTTTGGTGACCAGAACGACCAGGATCCGATGCGGGGAGAGGCGGATGAACTCAATGTGCTGAAGTTCGTTCTGAACCATATGGGAGGCCACGACCAGCCCCACGTGATTTGAAATCTCGGCCAGAAGATGCGACACGCGCTCGAGGGGCTGCGGGGCCTCTTCGAATTCCCGGGAAAAGCTGGTCTTGATAAAATTCTTGTCGTCCGCCCGAATCCTCGACTCCCCCGCCAGCGCATCCACAAACAGGCGGTATCCCTTGTCGGTCGGCACGCGCCCCGCCGAAGGATGGGGTTGCACCAAATACCCTTCTTCCTCAAGCCGCGCCAGGATGCTTCGAATCGTGGCCGGACTCAGTCCCAGCTTCCGACGTCGCAGGATGGTCGCCGACCCCACGGGCTCCCCTTGTTCGATATAGGTGCGCACCAAGGTCACCAGGATTTCATGCGAGCGCGGATCTAAGTTTGCCTTAACCATTGCCTTCCAATGCACCTGTGATCTGGCAGAGTGGGGTTTCTATTCACAGTGCTCAAAAACCGAGGTAATCTTAAGATGTGATCAGGGGGGTGTCAAGCGCTAACCCCATGAGAAATCTTATCCTTGTACTTGGACATCGCCCTCAGCTCTTCCGGGCCCAGGGGCCGTACCTCGAATTGGATCGAGAATTCCGCCTCCATCCCCTCCCGTAGCAGCTGTTCCACCTCCATTCGATCTACCTGACGACCCAGCAATGATCGAAGGGTCGTGATGCTTTGAGCCAGCGCCCGTGGATCGGCCCGGGTGGCATGCGCCAGCTTCGGGATATCACAGTCCAGAAGCAGGGACCCGTGCTGAAGAAAACTCCGCTGCAGACGTTTCTGAGCGCTGCCCACGAGCTTGCGCTGGCCGACCATCAATTCATACCGGGAGGGGCTGTTGAAACAGGGATGTTTAATCGTCACCGGGTTTTGAGGGGCCTCCAAGGCGTGCGTCGGGGCATCCGCAAGAAGTGCATCGACACCCAGTCGCTTTAACCCGCGACAAAGCCCCTGCGCGATCTGCTTGTAGGTCCCGAGAACCGACGTCGAGGGGAAGATCTCCTGGTCGTTGGAGATGACCGCATACGTCAGTTCCTGATCATGCAGCACAGCCCGACCACCCGTGGGGCGGTGGACAATGTCGATGTGGTTGGCCTGGCAAAAATCGGTGTCTGCGGCCAATTCGATCTTCTGATGCTGCCCCAAAGAGAGGGTTGGCTGCTCCCACTCGTAAAATCGAACCACGGTGGCAATCCGGTCGCTCTCCTCGAGATGGTGCAGGAGCGCATCATCAATCTCCATATTGAGGGCACCCTGACGCGGCGGGTCGCTGATCAAACGCCACACTTTCTTTTCGGCATCCTTCATGTCGCTCATTAAGGAAACATTGTAATCTTCTTGGGGGAAAATCAGAAGTCGGAAGAGCAGGTGTTAGGTGTCGGGTGCCAGAGGGCAGAAGCGGAAGCCAGAAGCCGGGGGCCAGAAAAGTAGTTCTCAGTTGTCAGTTCTCAGTTGTCAGTTGCCAGAGGAACGAACCAGCAGCCAGAGGCGGGAAGCCAGAAGCCGGAAGTCAGAGGTCGGAAGCCGGAAGTCAGAAGATGCAGTAGGGGTTTTAACTTTGAACTTTGAACCTTGAACCTGGAACTGGGTTTCAAGACTTTGGACTTTGAACATGGAACTTTGAACTCTTATTACGAAAACCGGGGGAGCACGAGGATATCCTCAGCAGGGACCGCTTCGACATCGCCTTTCATTTCCGTCCAGGCTTTGAAGCCACCGCGGATCACGAAGGCATTAAAACCCTTTTCTCGAAGGAGGTGCACCAGCCTGGTGCTTGTCGCATCGTTCCTTCAAGTGCAATACAAATATATCTCCTTGTCGCGAGGCAGTTTCTCAAGTTGCTCGTTGATGGACGCCGGCTCGATGCGAATGGAGCCTTTGATGCGCTGGGCGCCATCCTCGTAATAGCCATGGCTGCGCGAGTCGGCAATCAAGATCGCCTTTGACCATTTCGGATCGGATAGCTTCTCGGCCAACTCCTGAGCGCTCACCCGAGGCACTTCCCGGTAAAGTTGGTTCTTGGAGTAAATCCGGAACCGGTGAATGGCGTACCCTAAGAGGGCGAGAATAAAGAGCCAGAGGAAAATCTGACCCAGAGAATGAATGCGGTTCACAATGCGCTCGATCCCCCGGCTGAAGAAGAATCCGAGCGCCAGGAAGGGGACGATGTAAAGCAGGCTTCCCAGCAGATCGAGCGCGAGGAACTGGCGGAGCTTCATTCTCAGGCTCCCTGCCAGAGGAGGGGCCATGGTGTTGATGCCGGGAATGTACTTCGCAAAAACGAGGGTGATCCGTCCCCGCCTGTAAAACGATTCGGCGGACCGAAGGATGCAAGTCTCGGGGCTGGCGGAGACTTTGCAGAGAAATCCGAGAATCCACCAGCCTGACTTTCTGCCAAGAAAATAGAGGACCGTATCTCCCAACAACATCCCGAAGACCGCCGTCAACAGGACGATTGTGAGGCTCAGGGAACCGAGCATCGACGCCGCGCCCGCCGCCAGAAGAAACGGGAACGCCGGGATCGGCAACCCCAGGGCCTCAAGAAAAACACTGGCGAATAGGATCGCATACCCGTAGCGATCAAGAAGATGCAAGATGTGGTCCATGGATCTGTCCTCATCGGGCACAGATGAATGCAGACTACGCGGAGAGGCCAGAGGGGATTGGAAATTGCGGTCTTGGCAATCTATGCGATGGCCGGACCTGCCGAGACAGACCAACCACTCATTTGCGTGTCCGCCTGGCCGCGAAACCAGTATTCACGGCTTCCATCACCACCCCCAATTACTTCGCCTTCACGGCCTCGGCGGCGATTTCGATCTTCACGTCGTTGCCCACCACGAGGCCGCCCCCATCGAGCGTCTTCCCATAATTCATTCCGTAATCGCGCCGATCCAATGTTATTCCGGCTTCGATACCCATCCGGGTTCCGCCCCACGGATCTTTGATTTTGCCGGTAATGGTAAAGGGCAACGAGATCTCTTTCGAAACCCCATGCATCGTCAGCGTTCCGACGGCGACATAGCCGTCCCCTCTCTTTTCAATGCGCTGACTCTGGAAGGTGAGCTCGGGAAACTTTTCCGCATCCAGGAAGTTTGCACTACGCAAATCCTTGTCCCGGTTGGGAGTACCTGTATCGATGCTGGCCGCTTTGATGGTCACGTTGACCGACGATTTCGTGATATCCCCCTCGTCGTACAAAAGCGTGCCCGTAAACTCGGTGAATTTCCCCTTTACGCTGTTGATCACCAGATGCCGGATCGAAAATCCGATCGAGCTGTGGACCGGATCCAGCGCGTATTTATCAGCACTGAAAACAGCATTGACCAGAAACAAGCTCAGGAGCAACGCCCAAACCATTTTCTTCAAACGCATTTTGCTTTCCTTTCTTCCGTTTCGAGGTTAGTGAAATGATGCGACACTGCCTTGCGTCCCGAGGCACCCCGCCTCTCGCCCCCTGCAAAGGAGCCAACTTTGTTTCTCTGTAATGTTACAAAAAGGAGGAGATTTTAGAAGGTTGTTTGAGTTGATGCAATCATTTTCCTGGGTCCCACATCGCGCCCTTGCGAGACTTCAATCCGGTTTTAAAGAGAAATAAACTGTGGAATCGCGGATAAAACGACCACCGCCCTTAGAAAAGGGCAGCGGTGGCTGCCAGGGTTCCGTTTTGTCACAGGCGAACAGTCGGCGGGATCGAGGTCGAATCACACTCCGGATTGGGGAGGTTCATTCATTCCCCCACTCTCGCCCTGACTCTCGAAGCTACAAAAGGTTCTCAATCGGCGTGTGTCTCAGTCTCTGCGCCCTGGCCACGGCTTCATAGGTGAGATGTCCGCGGTAGGTGTTGACCCCCTCGCGCAGCGCCGCACTCGCCTTCACGGCTTTGAGAAAACCATGGTTGGCAAGTGCCAGGCCAAACGGGAGGGTGGCATTGGTCAACGCGAAGGTGGACGTGCGTGGAACCGCACCCGGCATGTTGGCGACACAGTAGTGCAGGACCCCGTCAACAAAAAAAGTAGGATGGCTGTGGGTGGTCGGACGGGTGGTCTCAACACACCCTCCCTGATCGACCGCCACATCCACGATCACACTCCCTTTTTTCATCTCACGAATCATCCTGCGGGTCACCAACTTGGGCGCCGAAGCCCCGGGAATCAGCACCGCCCCCACGAGGAGATCGGCCTTCTTCGAACTCTCTGAGATGGTGTGTGTATTGGAAGCCAGCGTCGCGACGCGTCCATTAAAGACGTCATCAATGTAGCGGAGCTGGTTGAGGCTTTTATCCAGGATGGTGACCTGAGCTCCCAAGCCCATGGCCATCTTCGCGGCGTTCATCCCCACGACGCCACCCCCGATAATGACCACCTGTGCGGGCGGCACGCCGGGAACACCCCCCAACAGGACCCCGCGTCCGCCATTAATCTTTTCCAGGTACTGCGCCCCGACCTGGATGGACATGCGACCCGCCACCTCGCTCATTGGAGTGAGCAATGGCAAGCTCCCGTCTGTTTCCCGGATGGTCTCGTAGGCGACGGCAGTGACTTCCCGATCGAGCAACGCGCGGGTCAGCTTGGGCATGGGTGCCAGATGGAAATACGTGAAGATGATCTGTCCCTTCCGCATGCCTTTGAACTCGGACTCCAAAGGCTCTTTGACCTTCACAATCATTTCCGCTTTTTTCCAGACCTCCGCGGCCTGCGCTACGATTCGGGCCCCTGCGGCCCGGTATTCCGCATCGCTGATCCCGCTTCCTTCTCCCGCGTGCGCCTCCACCAAGACGGTGTGGTGATGGTCCGCCAGGGCACGCACCCCCGCAGGAACCAAGCCGACCCGGTTCTCGTTGTCCTTGATCTCCTTGGGAACTCCGACAATCATGATATGAGGCCTCCGCAGTCAAAAATTGGCGCTGAGTATAACACTCCGAAAAATTGAAGTCGAGATGAAGTTCGGCCCGGCCGGGAGGCCGGCGTAGGGGTTCGAAAAATCCTCCGGGCCGTGTAACCCTGGCGTCCGCATGGACGTCTAGTACTGGTGCTAGGGTGAGAGTTCGGCGAGACAGCAAACGAAGTGACTGTCCTTCGTCTTGGGTGGTGTTCCTGCCGGACAGTCCTCGGTTCTTCCATCCAGGACTGCCGACGAAATCTCATTCGGCGCCTCCTGTTGAAGGGCCCCGGTTCGCCGGGGCCTTTTTTTGTCCGGGTTGAAGGCCGATGCGAAACGTGTCCGTCCTCGCAACATCGCTCGGGCGGTTCGTCCGTTCGCCCGACGAAAGACCCCCGGTCTTGTACCTCCTGCTCAAATGCATGCCGCGGCGACCCGAAGCCCCCTCAATTATTGTCGATCTGGGCTCGCTGCAGTTTTCCGGAATAATCGATATACACGGACTTCCACTCGCTAAAAACATCAAGGGCGGCGGTTCCGGCCTCGCGATGTCCATTCCCCGTATTCTTCGTTCCGCCAAAGGGGAGGTGTACCTCCGCCCCAATGGTGGAAGCGTTGACATAGAAGATCCCCGTATACATGTCGCGCATGGCATTGAATGCCCGGTTCACATCCTGCGTGTAGATGGCTGACGAGAGGCCGTAGTCCACGCTGTTGCCAATCGCAACGGCTTCATCAAAACTATTGCAAGGAATGACCGAGACGACGGGCCCAAATATCTCTTCGCGCGCAATGCGCATCTTCGGATCCACATCCCCAAAAATCGTGGGCTCATGGAACCAGCCCTTGGAATAGACCCCCTTGGTCAGCCGATTTCCTCCGCAAAGCAGGTCGGCCCCTTCCTTTCGCCCGATCTTGACGTAGTTCAAAACCGTGTTGAGCTGGCTTTCATTGATTGAAGGTCCCATCTCCACCTCGGGGTTCAGGCCGTTTCCCACCCGAAGCTTCTTTGCCCGTTCCACGAACATCTTGATGAATTCCTTGTAAGCCCGCTTGTGGACCACGATCCGGGACGAGGCGGTGCACCGTTGGCCGGTGGTTCCAAAACCGCCCCATATCGCACCGTCGACGGCCAGGTCCAGCTTGGCATCGTCCATCACAATAATGACGTTTTTGCCTCCCATCTCCAAGTGGCAGTGTTTAAACTGCGGTGCGCAGGCCTCACTTACGGCGCGGCCCACATTCGTTGACCCGGTGAATGAGACGACCTTCACGTCGGGATGCGTCATGAGCGGGTCCCCTACGTCCGATCCCGATCCCGTCACAAGATTCAACACGCCCTTGGGCAAACCGCACTCATCGAGGGTTTTGACCAGGTTGATGGCCGACAGCGGGGTGTCGGTCGCCGGTTTGATGACCACCGTATTCCCGCACACCAGGGCCGGCATGATCTTCCACGAGGGAATCGCCATGGGAAAATTCCACGGTGTGATCATCGCGCACACCCCCAACGGCATCCTTACACTCATCTGGAACTTGTTGGGCAATTCCGAGGGCGTCGTCTGCCCAAACATGCGGCGCCCTTCGCCGGCCATATAAAAGCTCATGTCGATGGCTTCCTGCACATCCCCCCGCGTTTCGTCCAGCACTTTGCCCATCTCACAAGTCATCTCGCGGGCGAACTCCTCCTTTTTCTCAACCAACCGATGCGCCGCCCGAAAAATGATCTCTGCTCGTTTCGGGGCTGGAAAGAGCCGCCATGTCTCGTAGGCTTTCTTTGCCGTCGCCACTGCCTTCTCGACGTCACGGCGGTCGGACTTCTGAAACAACCCGATCAACTCGTCCGTGTTGGCGGGGTTGCGGTTCTCAAACGTCTTTCCTGTGTGCGAATCAACCCACTCGCCACCAACAAAATTCTTATAGACCTGCGCTTTACTCATGAGTCCTCCTCAGGTTAAGTCGTGCGGAACTCCCCGAATCAAGACGAAAGGAATGGAAGGGACCGAACGCAGTGGCGGATCTGTCATCCGAGGATGGGATGCTCTTGACTTTCAGCGTCGGAGACCAATTCCCCACTGACTGTAACAAAACGTCACAGGAGCGTCAAGAATGGCCACCTTTCTCTGGCGCAGTGATTTACATCACTCACTCTTGTCACAATGCAGGTAAGATGAAGCCGTGAATTCAAAATGTTTCGATTCGATTCACAAGTTCACAACCGCGGTTTCAGCTTGCGTATTCCTGTGACCTTTGCTATGGTCTTGACGTTTTCCGTCAGGCCTGATGTTCCTTATTGGCAAGTCCGGGCCACTACAACACAACAAACCTGAGTCAGAGCGGTTTTCCTGTCCTGTTGTGTTGACCTTTTCCTTAAACCAAAGGCCACTCCTCAGCCGTTAATAAGTCTATCCTAGTCGAGTCTAATAGTCAGGGGGACCAATGGAGAAGCGGTTTTATACTTTTATCGTTGCACACCATGCAACAGCCCGCCTTCATAAGATCCGGATCCCGCGTTTTGTCCTCTACACCGTTCTGGTGACGAGCTTGATTGGCATCATCTCCGTCGTAGTGATGACCTCAACGTACATCCGCATGGTGGCGAAGACTTTCGATTACAACACCCTCCGCAAACAAAAGGAAGCCCTCCAACTGGAAAACCTGAACATGCGGGTGTCTACCAGCCAAATCGATGAAAAAATCTCGGTCATCGAAGCGCTCGCCAAGAAGCTGAGCGTCACCTCCGGCTTGGACAAACAAGCCCTCAAGCCCAATGCGGGCGGCATCGGGGGTTTTCGCGAACCGGCGGGCCAGCTACCCACCCTGGAAGCGCTCAAGCAAAATGCCTCGAGCCTCGAATTCCAGTTGCGACGCCTCGATCAATATTACGTCGAGATGGCAAAGAAGATGGTGGCGATGCCGTCCCTTTGGCCGGTGCACGGCTATGTCACGGGACGCTTCGGTCTTCGGAATGACCCCTTGAACGAGGAAGGCGAGGTTCATGTCGGGGTGGATATTTCGACGCCTTATGGAAACAAGATCATCGCGCCCGCGGACGGCCTGGTTATTTTTGCCGAACCCCGGGCTGGGTACGGGAACATTATCGTTTTGGATCATGGTTTTGGCGTCACCACCCGCTATGGCCACCTCTCCGCTTTCAAAGTTAGAGAAGGTCAATATGTGAAACGCGGAGATGTGATGGGTTACGTCGGCTCAACGGGCCGTTCGACGGGCGCTCATCTCCATTACGAAATCCGCATTCATGACAATCCCGTCGATCCCATGAGGTACATGAAGGGATAAACAAGCGCGCATCGAGCAACGGGGACCTACTCAATGACCATCAACTCTTCACCCGCGTTGACGGTCTTTCCCTCGTGCGCATTCAAACTCTTGATTGTCCCGCTTCTTGGGGCTTTGAGTTCGTTTTGCATCTTCATGGCCTCAACCACTACCACTCCCTGCCCCGGCTCGACAGCCTGACCTTCCGCCACCAGCAACCGCACGACCTTTCCGGGCATGGGCGAGCTGATCGACACCTCGCCGCTGGAATCCGCATGGCGGTGGCGGAGCGATTTCAATTTTCTTGGGTCGACCAGCTCCAACGTGATTCGGCGATCCCGAAGTGCGACGTGGAATTCCCCGTCGCGCAGGGCATCGACATGAACGTCAAAGACCTTTCCTCCCCACACGATCGAGTACCGCCCCGGAGAAACGTCAATGATATCAGCCTCGTAACGGGCCTCTTGGATCTGCAGTTCGACCCGCGGGCCGGACCGGTGAATCTCCAACGGAAGTGATTGATTGTCTAGGTACGCTTCGAACTTCACCGGGAGTCTTTCCTCTCAAGAACTTTCTTGCGTCCTGCCCATTTCCACCGGCTCCCCGTGGTTTCGCCGGTCGTCAAAGCGAAATGGGGACTGGATCCATTCCTCAGGGCATGAACGGACGCGGCCATGAGCGCCACAATCCGGCTCTCATCCAGGGGGGCGGGTTGGGAGGCCGGCGCGGCATTGGTCTCCATCGATTCCTCCCCCAAGACCTTATCGATAAAACCCGTGTCATAATTTCCCGACAGAAAATCGGGGTGTCGCAGGATCTTTTGATAGAACGGGATGCCTGTCTGAATCCCCATCACCTCGTACTCCAAAAGCGCCCGGCGCAAGCGCCCAATCGCCTCTTCGCGGGTCGTCCCCCAGGTTGACAGCTTGGCGAGCAAGGGATCGTATTCAAGAGGAACGTCCCATCCCTCATAGGCGCCGCTGTCGATCCGCACTCCCGGTCCCGCGGGGCGTCCCAAGACGGTCAACCGGCCCGGAGACGGATAGAAATGGTTGTAGGGGTCCTCGGCGTAGATGCGACATTCGATGGCTGCGCCGCGAGGGAGGATGTCTTTCTGGGAAAAGTGCAGAGCCTCTCCCGCCGCGATCGAAATCTGTTCTTTGACCAGGTCAATCCCGGTCACCCATTCGGTGATGGGATGCTCCACCTGCAGCCGGGTATTCATCTCCAGAAAGTAAAAGTCCCGCCGGGAATCGACAAGAAACTCAACTGTGCCGGCGTTGACGTAACCACAGGCCCGTCCGACGGCGACCGCTGCCTCCCCCATGTGCCGGCGGATCGAATCGTTGATGAAGGTCGAAGGGGTTTCTTCCATGACCTTCTGATGGCGACGTTGGATGGAGCACTCGCGTTCTCCCAGGTGGATGACATGCCCGTGTGCATCCGCCAGAATCTGAATTTCGATGTGCCGGGGCTGGTCGAGAAATTTCTCAATATAAATCGCGTCATTGCGGAAAGCGTTCAAGGCTTCCGAGCGGGCCGTGCGCACCGCAGATTCCATTTCGGCCTCGCATTTCACGAGCCGCAACCCTTTGCCTCCTCCTCCCGCCGCCGCTTTGACCATGACCGGAAAACCGATTTCTCTCGCGATGCCACATGCCTCGCGGTCATCTGAAACCGGTTCGATCGTGCCCGGTACAATAGGAACTCCCGCGCTCTTCATCGCAGCCCGGGCTGAAATCTTGGATCCCATCAACTGCATGGCGGAGGCCGGTGGACCGATAAAAGCAATCCCGCCCCGCTCGCACGCTTCAGCAAAATCGGCATTCTCGGACAAGAAGCCATAGCCCGGATGAATGGCCTCCGCACCCGTCTTTTTTGCGGCCGCAATAATCTTGTCAATCGAGAGATAGCTTTCCGAGGCGGGCGGAGGACCAATCAAGACGGCCTCATCGGCCATGCGGACGTGGAGGGAGGCTCGATCCCGCTCCGAATACACTGCAACCGTGGGGATCCCCATTTCACAGCATGCCCGGATGACACGGACGGCGATCTCACCTCGGTTGGCAATCAGGATTTTTTTAAACACCATCGGGATGATTGGGCAAAGAGTTTGAGCCCGAATGATCTCTCCTGGCAGTCTCAAGAGCAGGGCTGCGACCACCTGCTCCGTTCGGGGACGACGGGCGCAGCCTGAGGAAAGTCGTTATTCTGAACTGACTGAGCGGATAGGGAAACTGGATTCTTGAGGGATTCAGGATCCCTCAGCACAAAGTCCTGGGGGACCAGGACCTCTTTTCAAATTTTCAGACAAGTCCGTTCCGAGACGGCGCTCTCCAGCGCTTTCCCCGCTACCTCCTGAAATTGTGTCTCTGGAATGCAAACGGCTGGAAGAAGGGACGGCCAAAGAAGAACCCACCGCCCCCAAATCCAAATGAGTTTCCCAAAGAGAAAGCATTGCGGCGATTTCCAAATAACAAGAAGCTCGAGGATGCAAAGGGCGACCGGAACCTCGACCTCCCTGGACCCCAGGAAGAGTTCCCAAACCCGATGGACAGCGGTGGCCAGTAGCCCAGTCCATTCATTTGAAAATCGGCCAGTCTGTCCCCCTCGCGTGTTCTGCCCGTCAGGACATCAATATCCCTCGGGTCGTAAGGGCGACGGACCCTCATTCTTTCCAAAAACCATTGTTTCACATCCGGATCAATGGATGGAATCTCGGACGAGGAGGCTCCGGGTGGCTGGGTATCGGCCTTGGCCGGTTCCCCCTTCGTGGCTGGGACGGAAGATGGATTGGACGGTGCGGCCGACTGTGCCCACTCCATGCCAGCAAACAACCCCACGCCCAGCACCGTCAACAATAATGCCGTCAAACGATGGATTCGATGTATCATGGCATCCTCTCAACGCGGTTGTCGAATTGGTCCGTTGTTTCTATTATAATCTGCGTGTCAATGAAAACGATGAGGGAGATGGGGGGACGCCGCGAGAGGACACCTTTATCTGGTTTTGCGGGAGATTTACTTTCTTCATCTTTGGATCAAGTGACGCACCCTTCTGATCCCATCCGGGATTTCGTTTTGCTTCGCTTTTAGATTGTATCTCGGGAAAGGGGACGATGATGCCCATCGATGAACACCTCGACCGCGAAAGGCTGGTGGAGGTCGCTATAACCCACAATGAGGTAGAGGCCAATATCATCAAGAGCCTCCTTGATGCCGCCGGGATCGATTGCCTGCTCGTGACGCAGACACCTCACAATGTTTTACCCGTGAATATCAATGGACTGGGCGCATTCAAGATCAAGGTCCTGGACCACAGCGTGGGGGCTGCCAAGGCGGTTATCCAGGATTATGAAAACCAGGATTTTGAAAGCACCGAAGCGATTGACGAGGAACCGCCCGTATGAGCCAGAAGAACGGCCGCTCCACGGCAAAGGCCGGCACTCTTTCGACGACGGGGCATGACTTCCTCAATACTTTCAAGCGAGCCTTCCGTTCATTCCTGCAGAGCGATTGCGGCAGTCTTTCCGCGGCGATTGCCTTTTACAGTCTTCTTTCCCTCTTTCCTCTGGTGATGAGCCTGGTCAGCTTGAGTGGATTCCTGATCCGGCAAACCGGCTCCGAAGAGGCCCTCATTCACCGAGCAACACTCTGGCTGCCCGCCGGGGCCGAGATCATCCAGGAAAACCTCAAGTCCATTTCAAAGAACTTCGGTCGCGTCCAGCTGATCTCACTGCTGCTGCTGTGGTGGAGCGCATCGGGGGTCTTTCTCCCCATGGAAACCGCGTTAAACCGGGCCTGGCGCGTTCCGAGGAGCCGCAGTTACTGGCGACGCCATCTGCTCGCCCTGGGGATGTCCCTGCTTTGCGGAACCCTTCTCGTTTTTTCGCTGGGGGTCACCGCAGCGCAACGGCGGATGGCGCACCTGGCGCGGACCTCCCAAGGGGATTGGAGTAACCCCGCCTTCTTCTCCCCTCTCGTCCATTTCATGTTTCTCTTCACTCCCATCGTCTTCTCGGTCATCACCTTCATTTTGATTTATTGGATCGTTCCCAACCAGCCGATCAAGCTTCGGGCGGTGTTGGGGGGAGCCCTCATGGCAGCCGCCCTCTGGGAGGTCGCCAAGTATTTGTTCGCGGTCCTCATGCCATTCTTCAATTATCGCCACCTTTACGGCTCGCTGGGTGCTGCCGTCGCCATCATGATGTGGGGATATATCTCCTCTCTGATCCTGCTCTTCGGAGCGGAATTTGCGGCGGCCTCTGGAAGCGGTCGAGCCTGAAAGTGACATGGGGAAATCGCGGAATCTTCGCGGCAGGGGCGCATAGCTTTGCGCCCCTGCGTTGAACCACGCACGATTTTGGAACAGTTTCAATGATCTTTGCTTCCGGTAGGATTCTTTCCTGCGGGCACGTTCGTGGGGGGCAGGGCGATTCGGACGTCGACCTTCTCAACGGAAAGCCGAACCGTGGGATCGTCAACCGACAGACTCACCGAAAGCTTTTGATTAGGAGCGACCCGAGCCAGGTCAATCAAGTCGGTGGACACCTGGGTAAGATCATTCACCCTCGATTCGGGCCCTTCCACCTGCACCTCAGCGGGTTCCGCGTCAAGTCTTGGTGTGCCTTTGAAATCCCCCAGGGACCCCTTCCAGCGGACATTTACGGGAAGGGTTTTGCGGATCGTGCGTTCCAGACGCAGCTTGACGTGGGTGGGGACAACCCGGATCACTTCAACTCCCACGGGGGCCTGGACGCTGACATTATTCAAAGGATAGGTATGCTCACCCAGGAAGGGGTGGGAGAGATCGATGGAAATGTACATGTCGGCAGCGGTCAGTCGCTTGATCAACTTGGCGGACGCTCGCGCCCTCACGTTCACCGAATTGATCACGTCCCCCACGACCTCGACGCCTTCCGGCATGTTTCGAAGCTCTAGGGGGACATTGAACCCGACTTCCGCTATATCTTCGCTGGTAATAATCCGCCAGAACGCAAACGCCAAGACCAGGGAAAAGAATTTGAGTCCAATATTCTGAGTGAAAACTTGACGAAAAATTTTCATGCGTGGTTGTTAGGCCTCAAGGCCTTCGCGGCATCCTCAAGGGCGAGGAGCGCATTGATGTCCCGTCACTTGAGATGACCCCTCACAGCGCAATCGCGGAGAGCATCCCTTTCAGAGGGATCAACTCTGTACCCGGGATTTCTCAGTGGCCGCGGCCGGTTCTGAGGCAGCGGGTCTCGTCGGAGCCCGTCGAAGAGACAATTGGAAGAGCTGGTATAACCGTTTTTTCAGCTGTTCTCCATCCAAGGCGCGTTCAATCTGCCCGCCCTCTGCAATGCTGATGACCCCCGTTTCTTCAGAAACCACGACCGCCACAGCATCGGTTTCTTCGGTGATCCCGATAGCAGCCCGGTGCCGTGTTCCCAACTCCTTGCTCAGCCGGGGATCCAGGGTGAGCGGCAAAAAACACGCGGCCGAAGCAATCTTATTCCGTTGGACAATCACGGCGCCGTCATGCAGCGGCGTATGGGGATTAAAGATGGTCATGAGGAGATCGTAAGAAAGCTGAGCGTTCAAGGCCACGCCGCTCTCAATGTAAGTCTTTAGGCCAATTTCACGCTCCAACACGATCAATCCGCCGATGCGCTGGGAGGAGAGCGCCGTCACGCTCAGCACGATTTCATCGTACACATCGGAGAATCGCATCGGGGTCAAAGACCGCCAGAAAGGGTTCTTGCCGATGGAGGCGAGACCGCGGCGGATCTCCGACTGAAAGATGATGATGATCGCCAAAAAGAAGAACGGGAGCAGGTTGGTCAGGATCCACTGGACGGTTTCAAGATGCCAACGCCGCGAGAGGTAATAGAAGACCGTGATGATGATGATGCCGAAGGCCATCTGCGCGCCGCGAGTGCCGCGCAACAGCACCAGGACCTGATAAATGATGATCGCAACAATCAGGATATCGAGGACATCATTCCAGGTCATCCGGGTGAAATCGAATAATTGAAGCAATTGGCTCATGGTCCGGGGTTCACCCCTGCATCCTCACGGTCGATTCATCACGCCGGTTACGCTTCCTGCACAGGACTGTCGATCAAAAACACCTCAAATCCGCTGATTGAGGATGGCGTCAGCCACTCTCACCACTTCGACCGATTCCGCCACATCGTGGACGCGCACGATATGGACCCCTTTCAACACCGCAATCGCCACCGTCGCCGCGCTCCCCAGCAGCCGATCGGTCACCGGGCGTTGCAGTACCTTCCCCAAAAAGGATTTGCGCGACGTCCCAATGCACACCGGAGCTTTCAAGCAAGCCAGATCCTCGAGCCGGCTCAAGATCCGGACATTCTCTGCCGCATCTTTTCCGAACCCGAACCCCGGATCAATCAGGATCTGTCGACGGGCAATCCCCGATTCCCTGGCCCGTTCGATCATCCCGCGCAACTCCTTAAGAACGAATTGTACCACAGCACGCCGCGGCGACAGATGCTTCCATGATTGCGGGTCACCGCGCATGTGCATCAGCACCATCGGGACACGGTGGCGGCGGGCGACGTCGTACATCCGGGGATCCCAGCGGCCTCCACTGATATCGTTGAGCATGCCTGCGCCCAATTTCAAGGCCCGCAGCGCCACCTCCGACTTGTATGTGTCGACGGAGATGGGAATCGAAATCCTCCCCTTCAACCGTTCCAGAACGGGCACCAGACGATGCAGCTCCTCTTCAAAAGGCACACGCCTCGAGCCGGGGCGGGTGGACTCTGCACCAATATCAAGGATGTCGGCCCCTTCACGCTCGATCTCGCTCGCCCGCTCCACCGCGCGATCCACGTCCAGATACCTTCCCGCGTCGGAAAATGAATCCGGAGTTACATTCAAAACACCCATGATGAGAGTCCGCTCTCCCAGGCGAAGAGTTCGATCAGGAAGCTTTAGAGAAAATCTCTTTCGACGGAGTTGCATGTGCGCAGAATAGAGAAGGGATACGGTTGAGTCAAGCCAATGAATTGGACCGAGACGGGGGAAAACGTTCCATGAACTTTCTTCAACAAGGAAAATGAATTCCCTCCGTCGAAAAACGCGCCCCCGGGGATCGCGATGCATGGCGCGGGGTCACCTTCGGGGGGCTCCAAGCAAAAAAAATGCCACTTTGAATATCCAAAGTGGCATTTGATCTCGAGGGATACACCTGGTCCGATCACCCTAAGCAGGCGCCGGGCGATCTCCCGTCTTGGGATTAAAAGCGGGAATGGGTTTCTGCGGGGTCGCCGCCGGCGACAGCACGTTCTGAGGGGCCGTGGAAGTCGGTGCGATCGTTCGTTCCTGCAACGGCAACCCGTCAATGAGGCGTTTGATCTCATTGGCGTCGAGCACCTCGCGTTCGAGCAGCGCTTCCGAAATTTTGATGAGCTTGTCGCGGTGTTCATTGAGAACGCTCTTTGCCTGCGCGTACCCCTGCATAATGATTTTTTTGACTTCCTGATCGATCTTGATGGCAGTGTCTTCGCTGTAATCGCGATGCTGGGAGATCTCCCGGCCCAGGAAGATCTGCTCTTCCTTTTTGCCAAAGGTGAGGGGGCCCATGTCGCTCATACCATATTCGCATACCATGCGCCGCGTCAGTTCCGTGGCCTGTTCGATATCATTGCCGGCTCCGGTGGTCAGGTGCCCCAGGAACATCTCCTCGGCCACACGTCCCCCCATCATGATGGCGATCTGACCCTCCAAGTAAGACTTCGTGTAGGTGTGCTTGTCGTCGACAGGCAGCTGCTGGGTGAGGCCCAGCGCCATGCCGCGCGGAATTATGGTTACTTTGTGGAGGGGGTCGGCCCCCGGAGTCATGGCAGCGACCAGGGCATGGCCCGCCTCGTGATAGGCGGTGTTGCGTTTCTCAGCATCACTGATAATCAGAGACTTCCGTTCAACGCCCATCAGGACCTTGTCCTTGGCGCTCTCAAAATCTTCCATGATAACCGATTTTCGATTCAACCGCGCCGCCACCAGCGCCGCTTCATTGACCAGGTTGGCAAGATCGGCGCCTGAGAAACCCGGTGTCCCGCGCGCCAGCACTGAAATGTCGACATCCGCCGCCAGCGGAATCTTTCGGGTATGGACCTGGAGGATCCCTTCACGGCCCCGCACATCCGGCCGGGCCACCACGACACGGCGGTCGAACCGACCGGGCCGCAGGAGGGCGGGATCCAGCACGTCGGGACGGTTCGTCGCGGCGATAATGATCACGCCATCATTCGATTCAAAGCCATCCAACTCCACCAGCAACTGGTTCAGGGTCTGCTCGCGTTCGTCGTGTCCACCCCCCAGGCCGGCGCCCCGATGGCGCCCGACGGCATCGATTTCATCGATGAAAATGATGCACGGCGCATGTTTTTTGCCCTGCTCGAAAAGATCGCGCACGCGGCTCGCGCCCACGCCCACAAACATCTCTACAAAATCGGAACCGGAGATGGAGAAGAAGGGAACGTTGGCCTCCCCCGCAATAGCGCGTGCCAAAAGGGTCTTCCCGGTTCCGGGAGGACCCACCAGCAACACCCCTTTGGGGATCCGGCCGCCGAGCTTTTGAAATTTCTGGGGTTCCTTGAGGAACTCGATGATCTCCTGGAGCTCGTCCTTCGCTTCCTCGACCCCGGCCACGTCCTTAAAAGTCACTTTCTTCTGTTGTGAGCTTAACAGCTTGGCCCGGGATTTACCGAAGCTCAGCGCCTTGTTTCCGCCACTCTGCATCTGCCGCATCATGAAGATCCAGAAGGCGACCAGAATCAGGATCGGCGCCCACCAACCCAGCAAGGCTGAGATCCACGAGTTCTGGCTTGATTTCTTCCCGTTGACGGTGACCCCTTTTTCCCGCAGAAGCTTCATCAGATCGGGATCCTGAATGGGGATCGTGGTTTTAAAGGTATCCTTGTTGTTCTTGTATTTGCCGGTGATCTCATCGTTGTCAGTGATCGTTACCTCTTGAACCTGGTCCTGGTTGACGGAATTCACAAATTCACTGTACGAGGGTTCCTTTGCCCGCGGCTTGCCCTGAGAACTCTGATACACCTGCCACAACAGGACTGCCGTGACGATCATCGCAATCCAAACAATTGCAGTTTTTAAACCTGAACTCAAAATTTCCTCCAGCGGTTAACCACTTCGTCCTTGACTTGGCCCCGGCCCGCGAAAGCTCCCCAACCGGCTGATCCCACGAAATGGGCTATCCATCCCCTTCGCCCCGCAACGCCAGCACCATGTCGGGCGCCGAGGCTGACCGTCCTCGCAGCATGGCCAGGGATGGGAAGTTTCGATAACGTTCATCGGTGCCCAGCCCGTACCCCACCACAAACTGGTCATGGACGGTAAACGCGGCATATGCTGCCACGGCGGGGGACCGGCGCAATTCGGGCTTATCGATCAACGCTACGATTTTAAGCGAAGCAGGCCCTTGCAGCAAGATATTTCTGGAGAGGAAATCGGCGGTGATTCCCGTGTCCAGCGCCCCCACGACCAGCAACACGTGGCGGTTGGCCAGATTGGTCACTGAAGTGTAAAAGATCTTCTTGTATCCCACCATCTCCTCAACCCCCTCTTCCGTAATCGCCTTAATGAAGAGGCACGTGACTGGCTGCTGGATGGCCCGAACAAGGTCCGCCATGAAAACGAACGAATCCTCCACCGTCCCGACACACACAAGCTCTTTCCCGGAATAGTCGCGGGTGATCATGCGGCCCATTTCGCGAACACGCTCGGCGATCTGCTCTGCAGTATAAATGACTTGAATTTCATTCTCCACGTTGGTGCTCCTCAGTAATCATGAGAATTTGGCGGCTCGAGTCAGCGACTGCCACACACTCCGACTCTGCACATCCGCGCGCCCAAACAACGTCGTCTCCCGCGATGAGGAGGGGCCATCTCGTCCGCTCTCTTGCGGCAATCTGACATGCGGACAGCAAATCATGAACCTTGACCACGTGACCGCTTCCACGGGGTTGATAACGATCCCCCGGTTGCAGGTTCCTCACGATGAGTTTACCAGACCCGGCCGGATTCAAACACAAGGAAATCTTGGAATAATCAAAACAGGCCGTCGTTGGAAGTTGGCCGTCTTCCCCTGCGCGGTTGCCGGTCCCGCAGGCAAATTCCTTGTGTTCTTCAGCTCGCCACATGGCGCGATCTATCAAGCGACTCGTCCAAACCAACCCCCGGTAAGGGATTTGCACCGAACCCGGGACGGGCAACACCACTTCGTACTCCGGGCGCCCGGCCGGGTCTTCGGAAAAGAAATGCAGTCTTTCAAAGACGCGCTCCACCCGGATTCCGGAGGGAAGGTCCAGCAAATCTCCGCTTTGCCCTACGTCAATGAGTCTTTGAATGGAGGCCACATGGTCCTCATCAATCCCCAACAAGTTCCCCTTGACGGCCTCCACGGCCAGCCGGATGACACGCCTCCGGATCGGGGAACCGAGCTGTGTGAGGGGAGGTGTGGGTAAAGCGACGCTGTCCCCGAAACCCTCGCTCCGTTCTACCCGCAAATGAAACTGTTCAAACCAGTCCTGGGCGATCCCAGCCAGGAAACTTTCTTCTTCACGACATTGGGCGGCGGTATGTGCCAGTCTTTGCACAATCGCGGAATTGTAATTTTCAGCCAGCAGGGGCAAAAGCTCATGGCGAATGCGATTTCGGGTCCGTCGCAGATCCCGGTTGGTGGAATCCTGACGCCACGCGAGATGACCCTCCTCAAGAAAGTCTTCAACCTCTTCACGGGTGATCTCCAGCAGCGGCCGGACAAAATACCCCTCCCTCATGGGATGAATGGATCCGAGACCTCGCATCCCTGCGCCGCGAAACAAGCGCATCAGGAAAGTCTCCGCTTGATCATTTGCCGTGTGCCCAAGAGCGACCTTTTCGACCTGTTCAGAACGGGAAAGACCTTTCAGAAATTGGTAGCGACACTCCCGGGCAACTGCCTCCTCGTTCCTGTGGCTGGTCACGGCCAACTGATGCACGTTTTCAGATCCCACAATGCACTTCAGGCCCAGCTTCTCGGAGAGTTGGAGGACGAACTGTTCATCCCCGTCCGATTCTTCGCCGCGGAGTTGATGATTGTAGTGAGCCACAAGCAGGGTCAAGGAGAATCTCGTTGCGAGTTGGCATAAAAGGACCAACAAGGCGACGGAATCCGGCCCGCCCGACACGGCGACCGCCACCCGCTCCCCTCCGGCGAACATCCGGTGGGAGGTAATCGTCCGTAGGATTTTTTCGTGAATGGAGCCCATAGGCAATGCAAGCGAGGCCCAGCACGGCATAATCGACTGCCGGTCTCAGGCGAAATTCTATCATGGGCGATTGAACAGGCGAAGGAATGGAGGGGTCATTGATGCCTTGTGGACGGAAAGGGAGCATCCTGCATTCCGGCCAGCCGTGCGTCGCCGCTATTCCGCAATCGAACGAACTGTCAGTCCTCCGCCGTCAGCAAGCGAGCATTGGCAATCCGCTTTCCGAAATCCACAATCCGCCATTGGATTCGGCCGATCGTTCTACCTCGCACGCTTCTGGAGCTCCTCGACCTGTCGCTCGAGTTTCTGGTTGGAGCGCTTCAGCTCTTCGATCTCAGCCTGTAATTTCGCCGGGTCCACCCTGGCATTTATTCCCGCCCTTATCTGTTCCATTGCTTCATTGGCAGCATCGGCCACGCCAGCCTCCCCAAACCTTCCTCCATGTCCTGCGCGGGCGGCAATCTCCTCCAGTTTCGGCAAGACCTCGGCATCTTTCAACGCTCCGAGCGCCCGGATGGCCCGGGCACGCATAAAGACGTTGGGGTCTTCCGTAATTTCGATGAGCCTCTTGTGCACTTCCTTGTTCCCTTGGCCCAGATGACTCAGGGTGTTGATGGCAGCAAAGCGCAGTGTGTCGGCCTTCCCATAAGCCGAGTCCTCCAGGGCGAGCGGGATGGCGTTCTTATCCTCCAGGAGATTGAACGCTGCATAGATGCCGGTGGCCACCGTTCGATAAGGATGTGTGTCCAACTTCTTCTTCAGTGTCTCAAAGGCATCCGGAGCCTTGATTTTTGCGAGCGACTCGGCGGCGCTGGCCTCTGCCGCATAACTGTCGTCCTTTTCAAGAATGTTTTTCAGGATCGCCACAGTGCGACCATCCTTCTCAAAGCTCCCCAGCATCCGCGCCACGGCTTCCCGGACACGCGAGTCCTTGTCTTCGATTCCGATCTCCAACGTCTCCCGCGCGGCAGGTGATCGCATCGATCCCAACGCCTCAACCGCGGCCACGCGCACCCCGGAGAAAGAGTCGTTCTTCAACACGGATCTCAAGGCCTCCACCGCAGCGGGATCGGCGCCCACCTTGCCGAGTTGCAGGGCAGCCCAGCGGCGATCCTGCCCTTCTTTGGCTTCCTTCGCCTGGCGGATCAGTTCCTCCGTTGATTTCTCGAAGTCAATCTTTTTGAGAATACGATTTCCGGGATCAAACAGCACCATGGCCGGAACGGCATCGAGCGGAAAATAGAAGTCTTGTGTTTTTTCGTTGATCTCAACAGCGTAAGTTTTCTCCCCGCCGGCGGTATGGATCTCAATGTTCACCGGGATGCGGAACAACAGGGTGGTCGAGTCAACGGTCTGCGTCTGCTCGACGTGTACGGTCTCGATCTTTCGGGTGTCGTCCCAATGGGCCGTCACCTTCAATTCCGGATACCCGGCGTGATACACCCATTCATTGAAGAACCAGTCCAGGTTGCGTCCGCTGGAGTCTTCCATCGCCTTTTCGAAATCGGACGTCATCACGTTCTTCGCCTGATTTGAGGAGACGTAGTTTTGAATCCCTGCAAAGAAGGCCTTGTCCCCCAGGACGGTCCGCAGCATATCGAGGACGCGCGCGCCTTTCTGATAAGTCGTGGCATCGAAAAGATGAGCGTTATCTTTGTAGTAGTGAGTCACGATCGGCCGCCGGTAGCGCTGGTCCTCATTGAAGAAGTTCTCTTCAAATTGCCGCAGATGTTCGCGGTATTCTTCGTATCCCAGATGGTGCTCCCGATACAGCGATTCAAAGAAAGAGGCAAAGCCTTCGTTCAACCAGATGTGGGCCCAATCGGTGCAGGTCAGCAGGTCACCAAACCACTGGTGCGCCAATTCGTGGGCCACCAGGCCGAGGCTCGAATAATCCTGCTCGGCTCGCTCGTCATGCAGCGTCTGATCCGTCTGGGTCGTCGCGGAGATGTTCTCCATCCCTCCGCCATACCGCTCCACGGCGGACTGAGCGTACTTCTCATAGGGGTACTCGCGTTTCGTAATCTCAGAAAAGAAGGCCACCATGTCGGGGGTCAAGCCAAAGGAGCGGTCCCCGGTAGACTTGTCGATCCCCGGGGTGATGTAGTAATCCACGGGGATGTCTTTGTACATCGCCTCATATTTTGAGAAGGGACCTACCACCAGCGAGGTCAGATAGGAGCTGTGGGGAACTGTTTCTTTCCAGTGGAACGTCTTGGTGTGAGCGGTCTCGTTGGCGGTGACCGAAAGCAGCTTTCCGTTGGAGATGACCACCTCATTGTCCGGCACGGTCACGACGACTTCGCTCGTGGATCGATCGTTAGGATAGTCGTAGCAAGGGAACCAGAAGTGATTGAATTCCGATTCCCCTTGTGTCCAAATCTCCGGCGCCAGGTTGGGATAGGCCTTGTCAGGATTGATGAAATACATTCCGTTGGCTGGCGTCCCATGGTAGGCGATCCCCACCTCCACCTGCTCTCCTCTCGCCCTCGGATGATCGAGATCGATGAAGAGCTTGTCCGGCTCAACACGGAACTTGAGTGGCGTCCCGCTGGTATCGGTCACGCGCTCGATCGTCAGGTCTGTGCTGTCGAGCTGGATGGTGCGAAACTCATCGCCAAAAGGGGTGAGCGTGATGGTGTCCAATCCCCGGACTTCATGTTTCGCCTGGTCAAAAGAGAGTTCCAGTTTGTAATGCTCGACATGAAATAACCTCGTTCGCGCCGGTTGGTACGCCGCCCCCTGATCAAAGGGTTTGTAATGCGATACCGGAGCGGGAGTCTGCGCGAGGAGCGAAGGGACAAAAAAAAGGCAGGAGCAGAAGAACACAAGTCCACGAATGCGTCTGAAAGGCACGAAAGTCCTCCCCGGAACAATTTTTCAGATTGGGTTCTACCAGGCCGGAAGTCTACCAAGCTTTGCGGGGGGAGACAAGGAGGTTGAGGGATTCCTCCTTGTCGCGATTGAATCAACTGCTGTTGATAAGCCCCTTGGAAAGAGAATACCGCTGCGTCCTTCAAGGTGGGCCCTTCACATGTTAGGGATAATCAAAAACAGACATGAGTGCCGGCAGTTCCCTGATGGCTTACGGCTCTGCCGCCCATTATTGCGGTAAGCCTTCGAGACTGTGTCAAAACTCAAGTCTATAGGATCTGTGGAAAAAAATTCTGCATTAGATGACCTACAAGATGCCTTGTCGATCAGGCTAATGAATTTTCATGTCCTGATCTTCGCGATTTTTGGGTTTTGACACAGGCTCTTCGGCTTACCGTTCGATCCCTTCGGACCCTTGTTTCATTGGAGGCGTTGGAGCCCGCGGTCCAAGGCGGCGGGCCCCAACGGCAAAGAGGGCAAAACAAACACCGATGAGCTGGAAAAACCGATCATTTCGAATTGGAAAAGGGACAGTCCCTAGGGACTGTCCCTTTCCTAATTCGCCGCAGGATCAAAGCGGCGAAGCAACCGTAAGTAATGTTCGAATTGCAGAGGGGACTGTCCCTAGGGGCTGTCCCTTTCCTAATTCGAATTGCAGAGGGGACTGTCCCTAGGGGCTGTCCCTTTCCTAATTTAAAATTCAAATCGAGCACGGGCGATTTCTGATCTAACCTTTGACACATCATCGAGTTAGCAGAATCTCGACTCTCAACGTTGGAGCAGCATTGGGAGGTAATCAATTATACATCGGGCACACTCATCTACTGTTTTGTTGCAGGAATCAGATTCTTAACGACCGCTCCGCCTTTCATGACGAACAGCGTTCGCTTCAAGGTGTCGATGTTCTGGAGGGGATTGTCAGCGACCGCCACCAGGTCCGCCAGTCTTCCTGCTTCTATCGAACCCAGTTGGTCGCGCCATCCCATGAGCCCGGCCGCGTTCATTGTCCCGGCCTGGATGGCAGCCAGGGGAGTCATCCCGTACTTCACCATCCACGAAAACTCCTCCGCCTGGGTGCCGTGTGGAAAGGGCCCGACGTCGGAGCCCATCGCAATGTTCACACCTGCGGCGAGCGCGCTCTCGAAATGTTTGTGTCGCAATTGAAGCAAAATCTTCCCTCGCGCCTGGGCAGCCGGAGTCGTGGCGTGGGCCACATTCCATTCGGTCACGGTGAACGTGGGAACCAGGTAAATCCCTTTCTGCTTCATCAACAACAAGGTCCTGTCATCGAGATAGTACCCATGCTCGATGGAATAGACCCCGGCCTCCGCGGAGACCCGCGCGCCTTCCCCGCCGGTGGCATGGACCGCCACCTTTTTCCCGACGCGGGCCGCCTCGTTGACCGCCGCCTGCATCTCCTCCAAGGTGAACTGGGGAACCGTCCTGTAATTCTCGGGAGAGACAATCTGGTCTGCCCCGGTGACATAAATTTTGACGAAATCGGCCCCCTCCTTGATTTGGAACCGGATGGCTCTTTTAAGACCCTCGATCCCCTCGACCATCATGGCATTGGGGATCATATTCACCGCGGGGTTGTATCCAAAGAAATCCTCATGCCCGCCCTCAACCGAGATGGCCTGCGTGGACACCTGCAAACGGGGCCCGGGAATCTCACCGTTCTCGATCGCGTTGCGCAGGTCGACATCGGCGGCCTCAGCGCCTTCTGTTCCCAGATCGCGCTCACTTGTGAATCCGGCCATCAGATCGGCTTCCGCGTTCCTCACCGCCATGATGGTCCGCTTCGCCACGGTCTCCCGCAAGGTCTGAAGGTCCTGGGGGCCCGGATGCAGGAAAAGATGGACATGCGTGTCTATGAGTCCGGGCAACAAGGTCGCCTCGCCCAGATCGATCACCCGGACTCCCGCCGGGATGCGGATTTCCTGCGTTTTCCCTACCTGGGCGATTCGTTCCCCTTCGATGAGGACGGTTTGATGGTCCAGCATCGCTCCGCTTTTCACATCCAGCAAATGGCCGCATCGAATCGCCACCGCTTTTTCAGGGGCAGTTTCCCCGGGTTGGCCATTCGACGAGACCGTAATGAAACCAAGAAAGAGAACTGTGCCGATCCACCGTTTCACCAGAAACCTCCCTTCACCCCGGATTCAGCAATTCAGGGTCACCTGCGGACTCGCGGACACTCCGGTATCCCGGAGCGTCCGCGCTTCCGCAGCCCGGATGACCCGCTCGCTCCTCCTCGCAAAACCGCCGTGGAGGCGCGAGCGGACAAGATTTCAGCCTTTCCGGCCTCCTTACTTCTTTATGCCTTCGATTTCGTCGGCAATCGCCCCGGCACCATAGATCTTTCGAAGCGCTTCGATGATACCCTGCGAGGTGACCGCGACGGCGCGCGCCTGCTTGTCGCTGTAAACAAAATCGAGGGCCAGCGACTGAATGTTCCCGTCAAAGATCAAACCGACGATTTCAGCCTTCCGGTTAATGACCGGACTCCCCGAGTTGCCGCCGATGATATCGGCCGTATTGACGGTGTTGAGAGGTGCGGAAAGCTGGACCGCGGATTTCTTTTCCAGCCAACTCTTGGGCAGATCATACGGAGGTTTGTTCTCGTGCATGGCGGCATGTTCGTAGGCATCCGCAAAGGTGGTGAAGTAGGGGATCTTTGTGCCCTTCTCCATGTAACCCTTCACGGTCCCAAAGGAGAGGCGAAGCGTAAACGTCGCATCCGGGTAAATCGAAGTGCCCTTCAGCGCGAAGATCGCCTTGGAGATGAGGGCGTAATTCTGGCGTTCCACTCCCTGGACGCTGTCCTCATAGCGCTTTCGGAGTTTGCGTGCCTCGGGATCGATCCTTTTCGCAAATACGATCATGGGGTCGGTGGAGTCCTGGATCGCCTTTTCCCCACCTTCGGCCAGCTTCTTGCGGACCTCAACATCCTTCAGTTTTGTGCCCGAAACCAGCTCATCGGCCAGCTGGCCGGGGCTCTTGCCGCCCAGGACGTCCTTGACCAGAGGGTTGTCTTTGCCCAGTTGATCCTGAAAGAAAGTCAAAGAGGAGGAGAGCTTGTGCTTTTCAAAATCGTCGTAGAGGGGCGCCGACGAGAACAACTGGAACTGGAGCGAGGCAAGATTGGATTCCCGGTATTCCCGGAGCCGCTCCGGATTCGGTTTTTGCTTCTCGGCGGCAAGACGCACCAGCACCCGGGCGAACTGGAACAAATCAGAGTCCAGGGCCGATCCGCCTTCCAGGAAGGAATAGGGTTTGGCGAAGGTCGCCAGCTCCTGGCGGGATTTCGCGATCGCACTCCAGGCGCCTCCAAACTCACCCTTCATTTTCGGATCGACATCGACCTTGGCCCGCAGTTGCTTCTCCTCGTTCGCCTTCTTGCCCATCAGTTCAGGATCGCGCAGAGCCACCTCTTCCTCACGAATCGCCTTCAGGCTGTTTTCAATCCCGAAAATGTCTTCTTTTGCAATGCGGGTCTGTTCCGGTCCCTGTTCGCTGAACTTAAGCAAGGCACTGCGGTCCCACTCCAGTAAATTCAGGGCGAAAGGAAATCCGACATCCCGCAGATATTCCAGATGCGCCAGGGTGTTGAGACGGCTGGTGGAGCCGGGGTTGCCAGAGACGAAGATCACTTCATTATCCGCAGACCCGTTCGCGCTCCATTTGAAATAGTCCTTAATGGCAGCGGCCTTATCGTTCTCATAAACACGGAAAAGACAGAGATCAAGGTCGTAGCGGGGATAAGTAAAATTGTCGGGGTCCCCGCCGAAGAACGCAATGCCGAACTCGGGCGCGAACACCAGCCGGACATCGGTGTACTTTTTGTACCGGTAGAGGTGGTACTGGCCGCCCTGGTACAGTGTAATCACATCGCAGCGCAGTCCGGTCCGGGTGGTGCACTCCTTCTCAATGTCGGCCATCGCGCCACGTCGGGCGGTGTTGGCGTCCCCTGGATTCATTTCGGGCTTCACGGCGGCATTCACCCGCGTCGTGACGTCTTCGATGCTTTCCAGAACGTTCAGTTCAAGATCGGGACACTTGGCTTCGTCGGAACGCTGCTTCGCCCAAAACCCGTTGCGGTAGTAATCGTTCTTTTCGTTGGATAGCTTCTGCATGCAGTCGGCGCCGACATGGTGGTTCGTCATCACCATTCCATCGCCTGAAACAAACGATCCCGATCCCCCATTGTTAAACCGAACCGAAGAGAGACGCACGTGGGCGAGCCAGGCTTCGGTGGGTTCAAAGCCATACCTGGCCTTCAATTCAGCCTTGGGCACAAGGTTGAACGGCCACATGCCCTCGTCGGCCGCCAAAAATCCGGGCGCGATCAGCCAGCCGGCGCACAACAGAAAAAGAAAGACAATCAAGCCTTTGCGTTGAATCATCGCGTGATCTCCTCAAATAGTAGTTGGTGAGTCTAAAAGTCCGGGAAAACGATCTAATGGCTCTGTGTACCTCGGAGGACCGCTTGCAGTCAAAGTATCGAAAGGAGGGCTGAAATGACGATCTCTGCCCCCAAAGTTCACGGGAATCGAGACGATGCGATACCGCTCCAGTCAGCCTTCAAATACAAAATGATACAACCCTACTGATGTTGCGAGACAGACGAGAACGCTCGAAATACTAGCATAAAACAAGAGGCGGGGCGATTCGGGGTTGCTCGAACCTGGCTTGGACGATAAAATCGAGAGGCAATAAGGGAGCGCTGTGTGCCTGATCCGGAAAAAGAGGAGCCCCAACTCGATTGGGTGAAGAAGCCGGAGAATTCGGAGATCGGCTGTCGACGCACTGTTTGCGTAATCCTGTTCTTTCGGACCGGGGGTTTTTACTTTCCTGCAATTCTGGCCTTCTGACAACAGGTTTCTTTTGACCATGGTTAGTCCAATTTCTGCTGCCAAGCTGACCGTGCCCGGGGGATTGAGTCTCAAATCCCTGTTCAACGGCCAGGGACGCCTCAGACGACGTGTCTTCCCCTGGTTGGCCGCATGCCTTCTCCTGACGCCGTGTGGTCTCCAGGCCGAATACGTGGTCTTTAAGAACGGCTCCCAACTTCAAATCAATTTTCACCTTCTTGAGGCGGACAACAAAGTCAAACTCATCCTCAAGAGCGAAGGATTTGCGATAGTCGATGCAAGCTCCATTGAGAAGTTCGAGCAGGAAGACTATGTCCCGCCGGAGCCCGATCTGAAGGCGATGCCACTCCCGCCTCTCCCCCTGCCATCCTATGCGGCGCCCTACCACAAACTGATTGTGGAGGCTTCCAAACGGACGGGGCTTCACGAGATGTTGATTGCAACGGTCATTGAGGCGGAATCAAACTTCGATCGTTATGCGGTCTCGCGCAAGGGCGCCCGGGGTTTGATGCAGTTGACGCCACAGACCGCCAGCGACCTCGGTGTGCACTCCATTTACGATCCCAAAGAAAATATCCTGGCCGGGGCGCGCTATCTTCGGGACTTGCTGACACAATTCAAAAACGATCTCAGCCTGGCCCTCGCCGCCTATAACGCGGGGCCTGACAAGGTTCTCTCCTACAAAGGCATCCCTCCCTTCCGGGAAACCCAGGACTACGTTCGAAAGGTCGTGTCACGATTCGCACGCCGAAGAGAGACCGTTCCCGCCCCGTGAAACCGATTGAATGACGCGTCTCGGATCTGTGCTCCGCGTTTCTTGCGGAGCGAGGGCGGGGTGCGGAGCGATAAGGAATTCAGGCAGGCCCGGGCCGCCAGAGTGGAAGCCCCACCTGAGCTCCGTCCCGCGCTCTTTGCGGAACCGAGCGAGGGTGGGGTAGCGATGAGAACAGATGTAAGAGCCCCGCTGGCGGGGCGAAAGAATCCTCCAATTATTTCTTCCGGGTGGGAGGGGTTCCGAACGGGGTCATCCCGGGGCTCGTGGGTCTGGGCTGGGAGGACGGTGGCGCACTGGATCCGGGAGGGGACGTCACTGCTCCCGGGGGGGTCTGGCCCGGGACGGAGGTTGTCCCCGGTACCGGCTGGCCTGGAGCCTGACCGAGGGGCACCAGCAAGGCCACGGACACTCCCAGATAGCAGCCCGAGCCGCCCAGTCGTCCGCCCGGCAGGGCGATATACTCCATCTCGTTGTAATGATCATATCCTCCGCATTCCATGAGGGCCTGTTCTGTAGACTGGCTGGCGACTCCGACGATGGGAAGATTGGAGAGCTGTGTGGCGCTCAGGGAGGAAGCCCCGGATCCGGCGGAGGTCGTCCCCGCCCCGAGTGAGAACGTCCCCGGCCCCGAGGGCCTGTTCGTAATGGACTGTGTGCCTGCGGCCACCGAGGTTCCCGTTGCAGAGGGGGCGCTCGGAGCAGCCACGGTAAGCTGGGAGTCGAGCACCGCGCCATTCGGTCCCAAGTGAATGAAACGCCATTCGCCATCCTTGGTCAGCGGATCCTTCCATTTTTTGCGCAGAAACCGGACGTTGTTTGTGTTCATGAGCGCATCCACGGAGGTCGGCCATTGATTGGGGAATTTCCGGTTATACGCCTGGATGGCGCGCAGGTATTGCACGGCGCGAAACTGCATTTCGAGTTCTTTCTCGCGTTTGGATTGGGTTTTCAAATCCGGCAGGGCGACAGCAATCGCGATCAATAAGAATGTGGCGAATATCATCAATGAGGCGAGGGCGAATCCCGATTGGGAACGGCCGGGATGTGTTGTCGTGGAAAGGACGGGAGGAGACCCCGCATTTCGACTGCTCACCATGAAGCGATGCGGACTCCTTGTCACTTGCGTTTTCATAACCACTGTCTCGACGGCCTACCCTTCGATCAAAGGCAACTGTTGGCGGTTCTTGTTGCGCATGTCTTCCACTTCAACGGAGTTTACCCCAATCCGGACAATCCTGTAACGGTTCGCGACAACCTCCCCTTCGGCGGCGATAAAAATGTCCTGGCCATTGGTCAGAAAAACCTTCTTCTCTTTCGTCGCAGCATCGGTGGCAAACCCATAGTACTTCAAATCGATGGGAGGCGGCGGGGGCGGAGGAGGAGGGGGCGGGGGATGATTGCGAGCATCTTCTTCACGCTTAATCTCGTCCGGAGTCTTCTTGGGCGGCGGGGGCGGGGGCGCCGCTTCGTAACGAAACAGGTTCCGTTTGGTCGCCGAATAGTCGGACGCCGAGGAGCGATCGAGTTTCTCCAGGTGAATCGTCGGATCAATCGTATTGATGTCAATCGCCTCCTGGCGACGTCGTTGTCGATAATCCGCCGCCGTCTGCGCCCCCGAAGGTTTTTTCAGAGCCGATCCCGCGGTCTGAGTCGCGGAGGCGGTGTGCTGGCCCTGCCAGTTGTTGATCGCGTAAATGACAGCGAAAACGAGCAGGACCACACAAACGATCAGCGTGTACATCTTCTTCCGGTCCTGAATTCCGAATTCCAAAACGACCTCCCGCAAGCAATCCTAAATGGTCTTCATATACGTCAGTATGGAGAGGTCCAAACGGACGAGATTGGGGTTATCCTGGCCCGATCGCAACCCGATCGAGTCAATTATGAGTATATGGTTGCCGCGCTCAACCGCATTAATGAATTTCACAATATCCGGGTAGGTCCCCTCCACGGGGAGTCCGACCTGGACCTCGAGCAGGCCTGATCCCGTCTCCTGCGAGGACTTGAAACTGGTTCGATCTTTTCTCACTCCGGTCTGTCTTGTCGTGTCGTTGAGAAATTGGATGAGAGCAGAAAACCCGTCATCGACACTCCACAGATATTGTTGAAAGCGCAGCGATTCCTCACCGGAGGCGTTCTTCAGATGTGCTTGAATGGCATCCAACCGGGCAACATCTTTCTTCTTCTCCGTCAACATCTTCATGACGCTTTGATGCTCAGTTTCGCGGGAGGCATACACCCGTCGCGTCGGTGCCAGCACCGCAAAGTAGAAGAGCACGTCAAGAACCAGGAGTCCCCCTCCCAATCCGAGCAACCACCAATGAAATGATTTTCTCTTGGTTTGCGCCATAGGTCCCTGAGGCCTCAAAAATACTTTTCAGTTCATCGCCCGGCAGTGACGAAACCGGGACATGGCTAGCCTGCTGCCTCTGCCCTTGTCAAGGTTCATACTGCAGGTGCAGAGCGACTTCGACTTCATTGGAGACGCGGTGCGTGGCGGCATCCTTGAACGACCCTTCCTGATCCACGACGATGTTGCGAAACTTCTTGGAACTCGTGAGGTTGCGTAGAAAGGTGACCGCATCCACCGCCGTCCGTCCCAGGAAAACCATCTCCATGTCGATGGCCTGGCCGCCTGCCTTCTGCCGGATCTGAGTCACTTGAACGTTAAAGGGGATCACCGACTCCAGATCCTGAAAAAACTGGGTCCATGGAAAGGTGTCTCGCTGAATGAGGAGATTGTAGAAATTGACTTGATCGATCGCATCGAGGGTCTTGGGCTGCTCCAATTGTTGCTTGAGATTCACCCCGCGTGCGGTCAATTGATCGAGCTCCTGCTGCTTCAGGCGGAGATCCTGCTCCAAAGCGCTGTTTTCCTGCCGCAGGGCCCGGTAACGATTCACAGAGTATCCCGCGCCGACGATCCCCACCAGCAGAAGGACCCAACCGATTAGATAGTACTTTCGGTAGTTAACGAACGGGTTGGTCGCCAGATTCAAATGAAATCGAAGCATAAGGGTTCTTGAGTTCGAGGACGCTATCCCGCCCGGGCGAGATTGCACGTCTTGAGGTCCTAGGCCGCTCCCAACTCCAGCCCCACCAGGGGAGCGAACATCTGGTTCATCTGATCGCCATTCACGTGCGCGGAACCTGTTCCCCCGGCGCGCTCGGTGCGGACTTCGGCCACCGGACAATCGGAGAGTTTTTTAAAGGCCGAATAAATTCGTTCACTCCCGGTGGGAAGGCCAGACAGGTAGATCATCTCAATCTTGTTTTGAAACTTATCCTGAAAATAGGCCAGCGACGGATAAATCTCATCGAACAGGGCCTCCGGGGTGAAGCTGGACGCCTGGTCCAATGTATACTCCTTCTCGACGGTCCTATAAAACCTGAGGAAGCCGTGATGATGAATCGAAGTCGTGAAGGAACGCGGGGCCAGGCGGAAGAGCAGGATGGACCGTGACCGCCAGTCCTGCGTCTGCAATTCGAGCAACTGGGTGATGCCGAAATGCTCCACGGTGACAAAGCCCGGCTCGAGCCCCAGGCGTTCAACCGCCTCTTCGTATTCCCTCAAGACGCTCTTATTGATCACGGTCAGGATGACCTCAAAGTGCGACGCGCCCAAGGTCTGGATCTGGTAGGAGAGCGCGGCTTCCTCGACGGAGAACGGAAGGCTCTTCTTCACCTTGAACCGGAGCAGCTCGAGGAGGTCGCCGGCCCGGCCCGGCAATGTTTCCAGGGTAATGAGAAGGACGCGGGCACTGAGATCGGGGATGACTAGGTTTACTTCTTTCCGAGCCAACCCCGTCCGCTGGACCGCCTGGGTCAATGCGCGATGCAGGGCCTCACTGTCCAGGATGTTCGTCTTGGAGTGAGAAGGGGAAACAACGCCGGCGGGCAACGAGGCGTACGCCCAGTTCTCGACCGGGTGCGGGGGGCGGGCTCCCGAGCGCACTGACGCCACATAGTCAGCCGCAATTGCGATGGCGTTCCTCGGAAAAATAGGTCGAAAGAAACTCTTCAGAAGAATGGGAACCCCCGTGAAGGAAATGGTCTGTGCTTCACACTTTCGCCTTGCCGGGAGAACCGTCGCGGCAGCGCTCCCGGCTTATTCAATAAAGGTGACCTTGTTGATCTCTTTCAAGGTCGTCACCCCCGCGCGGACCTTCGCGATCGCCGATTCACGGAGAAAAGTCATCCCTTCCTCGCGGGCGGCCGCTTTGATTTCGGAAGAAGGACGCTTATCCAGAATCAATTGCCGGATCCGGTCGGAAAGGTCCAGTAATTCGTGAATCGCGGTCCGACCGCGGAATCCGGTCCCGCTGCAATCCAGGCACCCGACGCCTTCGTAGAATGGCAGCGTGCTCCATTCCCGCACATCCAGACCCGATTCCTCCAGCACCTCCGCCGGATATTGAACCGTGTGTTTGCAGTTTTCGCAGATGACCCGCACCAGGCGCTGCGCCAGGATGCAGTTGAGGGCGCTGACGAAGTTGTAGGGTTCAACCCCCATATTGATAAACCGGCCGATCACATCTACGACGTTATTGGCGTGGACCGTGGTGAAGACGAGGTGTCCGGTGAGCGCCGACTGGATGGCGATCTGGGCGGTCTCATTGTCGCGAATCTCTCCCACCATGATCTTGTCGGGATCGTGACGCAGGATGGAACGGAGACCGCGGGCAAAGGTGAGTCCCTTTTTTTCGTTCACCGGGATCTGTGTCACGCCTTTGAGCTGGTATTCGACGGGGTCTTCAATGGTGATGATCTTGTCCTCGTCCGTTTTTATCTCCATCAGGCCGGCATACAGGGTCGTGGTTTTCCCGCTGCCCGTGGGTCCGGTGACCAGCACCATGCCGTACGGCTCGTGAATGTATCTCCGGAATTTCCGGATGTCGGCCTCGGAGAAGCCCACGACGTCGAGGGACAAGGCCTTGAACTTTTCGCTCATGGATTCCTTGTCGAGAACGCGCAGCACCGCGTCTTCTCCAAAGATCGAGGGCATGATGGAAACGCGGAAATCGATGGAACGCCCCTTGAAACGGACGCGAAACCGGCCGTCCTGGGGAACCCGGCGTTCACTGATGTCGAGTTCGCTCATGACCTTGATGCGCGAAATAATGGTGGTGTGGTGCTCCTTGGCGATGGGCGCCATGGCGTGATGCAGGACCCCGTCGATGCGGTATTTCACGTTCACTTCGTTGTCGCGCGTCTCGATGTGAATATCACTGGCGCGGCGTTCGAGCGCTGTAAAAATTGTGGTGTCCACCAGTCGAATGATCGGACTGACATCACTGTCCGCCGTAATCTTCTCGATGGTGATGGACTCCTCGCCATTCTCGGTCTCCTTGACGAGATCCAGCGTGAACCCTTCCGTCGCGTCTTCCAACACCCGCTGAGACTGTTCGCTCTTTTTGAGGATGTCACTGATTTGCGAGGCCGTCGCGACCTTCACGATCAGGGTCTTGTTCAACAGCATCGCCAGCTCGTCGATCTGCAACAGTTCGCTCGGGTCAGCAACCGCCACCGCGAGAGAACTGCCCACCGCTCTCAAGGGAATAAAGTTGTAGCGAAACATCAGGTCGGCCGGGATTTGCCGGAATAACTCATGCTCGATCTGATAGTTCTTTAAATCGACGAATTCATAGCGATAGCGTTGCGCGAGACGTTTCGCCCGCTCCAACTCTGTTTCCACTGGAGCCTTCGCTCCCGTGAAACCCCCGAGACTTTTGTCATGCAGATTGGTGGACATTTGACTCTATCCTCTCGGCCGGGCAGGATCCGACCATCGGGTCGATCCCCTGCTCAGCCCAATGGAGGAGCCGTACCCATCCCGCCATTATAAACCCCTCGCCCGGAACGGTCGAATGATGTCTTCCACAGACGCCGGGCGCTATCTTCCCATCTGGCCGGCGAGCGAAAACACCGGCAGGTAAAGCGCCACCATGATGAATGCGATGAAGCCCCCCATGAACACCAAAATGGCGGGTTCGATCAAGGTGAGCAGCGTCGCCACGCGCGTGTTCACCTCCTCATCAAAAAAATCCGCCACGCTCGCCAGCATGTGCACCAAAGCGCCCGTCGACTCGCCGACTTCGACCATTTCGATGATCAGGGCAGGAAACAGCTTCGTCGCCTCAAGGCTCTTGGCAATGGACTTCCCCTCGCGAACACTCCGAGCCGCCTCGAGGACCGCTTCGTTGATCCTCTGATTGGAGGTGGCCTGGGTGGAGGTTTCCAAGGCCTGAACCGCGGGAATGCCTCCGGCCAGCAACGTGGAAAGCGTGCGGGCCAATCGCGCCAACGAGAACTTCAGCCACACATCCCCAAAGACAGGGATACTGAGCTTCCAGCCGTCGGTGATCCGCCGGCCCGCCGTACTCCGCAACCAGACACGCAGAAACAAAAAGGCGATAATCAGCGCCGGCACCAGGATGACCAGAGACGAGCGGAGAGCCTGGGAGAGGTGAATGATAAAGAGTGTCGGGGCCGGCAGTTGCGCGTTGAGGGATTGGTAGAGATCCTGAAACTTCGGGATCACATAGGTCAGGATGAAGGACAGCATCGTCGTCACCAGACACACCAGGACCAACGGGTAGACCATCGAGGAGATGACCTTCTTCCGGACCGCCGACGACACCTTCTGGTAGTTGATGTAGCGCTGAATCACCTCCTCCAGGTTGCCACTCTTCTCCCCCGCATACAGGGAAGCCGTGTACACCGGAGAGAACTGCCCCTGGGCCTCGAAGGCTTCAGAGAGCATCGCCCCCGATTTCACTCGCTCCCGGATATTATCCAGCAGTGCGCGAAAGTGAGCGTTCTGAATTCGCGGGATCAGAAGGTCGAGAGACCGCAGAATCGGAAGGCCCGCCTTGATCAGGGTAACGAGTTGCTGATTGAAGACCATGAACTCGTCCTCTTTAACCCTGCCCCGCCGGCGGGTTTTCCCCGGAAGCGCCAGAAGACGCCCGTGTTCCCTGATGGTATAAACCAGACACCCCTGATCGGTGAAACGGGCGCGCAACTCCGCCTCGGTGTTCGCCGTGAACACCTCTTCAAGGACCTTTCCGTTAGCTTGCGCAATTTTACAAACGAAATCGGCCATGGTGAATTAACCTTCAGCGGTCAGCAATCAGCAAATCACCGATCAGCCGAAATGCATCAGGGCTCCCTAGTCTTTGACTCTCCGGTCAATCTGATCGCTGACAGCTGAAAGCTGATCGCTCTCTTCTCACTGACAACTGAGAACTGGCAACTGACAACTCTTCTCTCACTGCACTCCCGTCTGGTCAACAATCTCCGCCCCCCGGGGAATTCGAAACTGGAATCTCTGAGGATCGATCGGCGGGTTCTCGGTGATGTCAGAGAAGGAGAACTCCATATTTGACCGGTCTATATTGTCGACGGTGATTTGGAGTAAATGCAAGGTATTTCTCTCGACTTCCAGCACCACATCCTGGTATCCGAGCGATTCATCCTTTGGGAAGGCGCGCAATAGAATTGACCGGTCCGCCCCGGATTGATCCATCCGCTCGACACGGGTGAATACTTTCCTCCAGTGAAGCTTGCCCAGTAACATCAGGATGGGAGTCCGGCGGTCCTCAGATGATTTGACCGTCTCGCGGTAGACACGATTCTCCGAAGGAATCCAGGTGTACTGCATCTTTCCGTCAACCAGAAACAATTTAGCCTGCGGGCGGAAATATTCCCACCGCATCTTCCCTCCCCGCCCCAACATTAAGACGCCGGATTCGACCCGCTGGTCTTTTCCCTGGATGAATTTCTGGACAAAACTCGCACGGTAGGTCGCAAGCGTGGAGTACTTTTTCTGAACCTGGTCCAGCAAGTTCTCAAGTTCATTGTCTTTGCCGGAGGCCTGGAAGGCGGAACCCGCAGAGGGAGCGCCCGCTAAAGCTAGCATGCAGAACAGATAGAGGAGTGAGAACAGGCCACGCCGGGAACGAGAGGAGTTGAGGTTCGACAGAAATGACTCTTGCGGACTTGGCATCGCAAATAAAAATAGCACGGGGATGCCATTCCTTGAAGCAGAAACGACGAACACCAGGATAAATCGGGGTGCTGTTAATAAACGATCCAACAGCACCCGGATTCATCCGGGTGATAGCGATGCGACGCGGATCAGTTCGGAACCGTTTCAACGGTTTCTCGACGGGGGTGAAGTATGGGCGCACCGTATGCCGCCGCAGATCTCCAACAGGGGCAGGAGCGCTGGAAACCGATGAATCGGTTCAATAAGAGGACCGGGGAGACGAACACCCCGATAAATCGGGGTGCTGTTAATAAACGATCCAACAGCACCCGGATTCATCCGGGTGACAGCGTTGCGACGCGGACCAACAACGATCCAACAGCACCCGGATTCATCCGGGTGATAGCGATGAAACCCAGATCAGTTCGGAACCGTTTCGACGGTTTCTCGACTGGGGTGAAGTATGACCGCACTGTATGCCGCGGCGGATCTCCAACAGGGGCAGGAACTTCTCTAAAGAGCGGTCGGCAGGAACGCAAAAGAACCTGTCTCTAGTCGGGAGTGATTATCAGGGTGAGAAGTGATCCACAGGTCAAGCACACGAGAGGGTTCTCATCTCCCGCGCCGGCGGTGTCGGTATCCCGCACCTGGAAAACCTCAATACTCTCGCATCCCGCACAGGGGGCCGTCGGCAAGGTCGTGTCCCTCTCTCCGACCATGCGTTCGATTGATCCCGGATCGACTTGTCTACCCTGCTTCTTTGTGCTCAACTCAAAAGTCGAAAAGCAATCGGCGCAAACGTGGTTGAAGCAACAATTCGGGGTGCAGCTGTAACTGACCCGGCGGGAACCACATTGCGGGCAAATAACGCTGAGGGGAGCAATTGTCATGACCTCATCAATCTAACACAAGACGACACCCCGGGGTCAGCCTAAGTCCTGAACTCAAAAAATCAGCCGTCGAGGTGGTTGGATTCAGCAAACGATTGTATGGACAAAGGGATTTCTGTATCCTGTCCTGACTCTCTGAGAGAACGAGTTGAGGGCGTCACCGTCTTCGTCGGATCGGTAGCCCCTCAGCGGCCTATGAATCAGAATTTCAAACAGGAGAACTCTCGTGCCCGAACTTGAAATCCATCATGAGGCTGCACATGAAGTCGATCCGACCGGGAAGAAGATTGGCGTGCTGGCAGCCATCCTTGCGGTTGCCCTTGCGCTCGTGACCATCCTCTCCCATCGGACCCACACCCATGCCATTGTGCTCAAGACAGAAGCCAACGACCAGTGGCAGTACTACCAGTCGAAACGCATCAAGTTTCACAACCTGGAGTTGGGCCAGGACCTGATTGCAGCCTTGGGGGCCCGAGAGGAGCCGGCAGAGAAGGTGCTGGCGAGGTATGAAAAGGAGAAAATTCGCTACGAAAAAGAGGGTGAAGAAATCCAGCGGGAAGCAAGAAAAACGGAATCTGAGGTGAGTCGAGCAGAACGCCGCGGCCTTCGATACGATGTTGGAGAAGGATTACTCGAGATCGCCCTCATCCTCACATCACTATATTTCATTTCGAAGAAGAAATACTTTCCAGCCATGGGACTGGTCGCGGGGTTGGCCGGAGGAATCGTGGCGGTGACGGGGATGCTGATTTGACCAGCCAAGGGGAAAGTGGCTTCCCCCGTGGCTGCCGGATTGACTAGGGCTGCAAAGTCGGCCCCTCCTGGCCTTCTCGCGGGCGCTCCCTTCTCGACCCTCCTTCGCCCTCTCGAGGGGTCACCCTTCCGACATTCAAGTACTCAAAGTTCATGATCGCATTCCACACCAACGCATAGCTGCCTTGCGTTTCCGCACGCCAGAAGGGACGGATCGCGAACATCACAACGTGTCCCTTGCCCACCGGACAATCGACCACGGCGGCGCGATTCGCGATCTCGCCGGGGGCCGCCAGCAGTCCGGACATCAACACGTTTTTCTCGTCAGCAAAGCGCGCGATGAGCCGCGCCGAGGTCATCGCCGCTTCACGCTGCACCGCCCGCTGGCCCGGCGTCAAATTGGCCTGCGAAGGGGGCTCCGGACCCGTTGATGCCGGGGCCTCTGACTCGGTGGAAGGTTTTGTTTCCTGCACTTTGGCGGCAGAGGGTTCGGGAGGAGGGGGAGTATTGTTCAAGGGAGGAGCGGATTGTTTCAAGGTCGCGTTCACACTTGTTGGAGGGGTCCGAGGTTGGCCTCCCGGAGGGCCGCCACCAAATGGCCCTCCAAAGCCCTGGCCGGGAGCGGAGACCTGCAGGATCGGCGATTGGTTGAAATAGACCGCCAGATGATCTTCGTCATAACCATACACGATAGGAGACTTTTTATCGGCAATTTGCGCCCGCAGAACGGACCCGCGCGCCCGCAAATCCTTCGCCGCCACCACATTAACGCCCCGGACGAGTCCAAAATCGATGGGCATTTCAGCGTTGGTGCCATCGACAATCAGAAGCCCACCGTCATTTAAAAACTTCTGCAGTTTGGCCAGCCCTTCCAGACCCATTCCCCCGCGCATGTCGTCGGTTTCGTCCGGCACGCCGAGGTTGGGAGTCTCTTCAGTTTTCTTCCATGGGACGGGAAATTGGCCGAACTTCGGTACGCCATTGATTAACGCCTGTGGATTCGCCCCGACATGAGGGAACACAATGACATCAAACTGCTTTCGCAGATCGTCCATCGCGGCCAGCTTCTGATCTGAAAGATAGGTGTAGGGCACCTTGTATCGATCAAACTCGATTCGCCACCAGCCTTCCTTCTCTGTATTTATCCAGGTGTGAAGCAACGCGATGCGGGGCGCGGCCAGGGGATGGGTCTTGACCTTGGGCATTTCAGCAACTGGAGTAATATAAAATCCGGATCTGGCACCTTCTACTCTCGAAAGCAGATCGGCTGGGTTCCCTTCCGTTGGGACCAGGATTGAGCCGGCATTGTATTTCTTTCCATTGACTTCAAACCCTTCCTCGGCAGCATCCATCCTAATATCATGCAAACGGTAACGGGCAGTGATGAAATGTGAGTCTCCGTCATAGTTGAGAATGTATCCCTTGAAGTTCGAAGACAGACCCCGACCCGCGCTAACTGCACTTCCGCCGGAAGGCACTATCAACTGCATTGGCGTCTCCAAGATCTTTTTATCTTCCACCTTCGCATGCTTGATTCCGGCCAACCACGGCATGGTCCAACCGGTGTCATCGTAAGGCATGGGATCAGTGGTGCGATACTCCTGAACGCCCAGCAACATATCAGCGAGACTGGAATAGGGCTGATCCATCCGAATCACGTAGCTCCCCGCCGGGAATTTTCCTTCCTTCACTTCGACAGCTACCGTCGTCTTATAGACTTCAATACCTTGTTTCATCATCAATGCAATGAAAGATCCAAGATCTCCCTGACGTGGCTGATCCGCCGTAAAGACCCAAGCAGGGTATCCTCCCCGCTTCACTCGTTCGACTGCGTTCTTCGACTTGATCCAGTAATTCTCCAGAAACGTGTTCTTATGATCGGCGACATATTTCAGGGCAATAAGCAGGGTCGATTGCTGGTAATTAATGTTATTGCGGATCGACCACTCCACCTTGGAGAGGGGCGGATTGGGTCGATACCATTCCCGCGAAGTCGCGTTTGCCTGCAAGGTCCGTTCCTGCGTATCGGCGCCTCCATTTCCAAACGTCTCATAGAACCGTCCGATGGCGTTGCGGCCGTTGGCCACATAGAACATGTAATTAGGGACCCAGCCATCGTAAAAGCCTTGTGTCCACACGCCCGGCAGGCCGCGCTTGGTCATCTCCGTGACTTCCTGATAAGCGAGGGATTGCCACTCATCAATCTGGATGGGGTCAAGCGAGGCGTTATAGGGACCCGTTCCGGTCGAGATGTAAAGGTAGGGCACGGATTCATGCAGATCGTGGAGCACCGTGCCATTCCAGTAACTGCTGAACGAATTCAAGATGTTGTTCGTCAGGTTGAGCGTCAACACCATGGCGTCGCGATTGTTATCGTGCGCCACATACTTGCCCCAGTAAATTAACGACGGGGGCTGCCGGTCGGGATGATTGATCTTGTAGTTGTAGACATCCACCATGCGGTCGCGACCGTCGACTTCAAGCACGGGGGTGGCGACAAAGACGAGATTCTTGCGGATTGACTGAACAAACTCCGACTCCTCGACAGCCAGTCGGTAGCATAATTCCATCAACATTTCCGGTGCGCCTGTTTCCGGTGAATGCATGGCGCCGGTAGCGTAATAAATCGGTTTCCCCAGGGCGATGAGTTTTTTGGCGTCGTCATCGGAGATCTTTCTCGGGTCAGCCAGCTTCGCCGTGATGCCGCGCAACTCATCGAGCCGCGCCATATTGTCTTCACTAGTGACGACCACCGCAATCATCTCCCGTCCCTCTTCGCTCTTCCCGATGGAGAGCACCTTGACGCGCTTGGGCGCCGTGCGCTCCAGCTCCCGCATGTAGGCGTTGATCCTATCGACATGCGTGAGCTTCTTGGGCGTCCCGATGACATATCCCAGGAACTTGTCCGGCGCAGTGACGGTCGAGGAGGCCGGAAGATGATCCGTAAACTCGGTATTGAAGCGGGATTCGGTGGTGTATTCCTTGATCTTCTTCCCGTATTCCTCGTTGTTCGCAGCCGGGGGAGTGGACCGCCCCACCTTAGCCGCGGCATGGAGAGTCGATGATTCGACCATGGTCAGAGAGAATGTGAGAAAGAGGGTGATTGCATACCAGTGAAACAGAAGTCGATGGCTCTGTTTGACACCACGCACGGCCTCATTCATGGGTGAAATTCCTCCATACTTTATGCAGGGTGATAATCACGATGCTCAGGATAACCTGAACCGAATGGCAGCGCTGCGAAACTGAGATGATCGGGAATTCCGCAAGAACCCGGAAACAGGCCTCTCAGAACCTCCCGAGGCTTTACCCAGCGACGGGAAGTCAACGATAAGCGTTACAGGAAAAATTCAGAGAAAACCCTTGCGCAAGAGAGCAGAACAAGAATTTGGAAAACCTTCCATCGCCTGTAATAACTTGTGCTAGACGCGTTCCCCTAACTCCTGACCACAGAAGATCACGTTGCCTTATGTATCGAACTTGCTGACACCCAACGGTTGAGGATCAGCCAACTCCGTTAGGGGTGGCCTCTTTGTAGCCCCGATGTTCCTTTTATACATCTTTCAAATGAACCCCGTAGGGGTGAAATCTTAGCTGCCAAAATCAAATCGTCGGGGCAATACCGTGCGGCGCACGGCCCGAACAATAGCCCGCCCAGATGCCACCCCTACGGGGTTCACCCCACAATGCGGCGGGAGGAGGATTCGCGCTGCCATAAAGATGCCACTCCTAACGGAGTTGGGGAATGGTGCCTTCCAGGGTGCTTCATCTCCCCTCGGTGTCTCTAAACCGGAGCGAGGTTCCCAAGGGCCAGTATATCAGCTTCAATGATTCCAAACCGGCTCATGCCCGACACCGATGAATCGGCCCCATCGCGGGTACGGGAGCAGCGGATCGACGAAAGATCGCGTTCTGTTCAACAAGGGCAGGCCTTTTGGATGCAGATTGTGGCTCAACTCCTGACCACAGAGGATCACGTTGCCTTATGTATCGACCTTGCTGACACATAACGGTCGAGGATCCCACAACTCCGTTAGGAGTGCCATCTTTATAGTATCGCCGAACCTCCCCCCGCACCCTGAGGTGGAACCCCGTCGGGGTGACATCTGGCCTTTCAAACCCCCGCTTCAAAACTCAACGGGCTTGAAGATGTATCTCTGGTCGTACGGAATCTGAAACTTCTCCAGTAGCTCCAGATATTCCTGCAGAAAAGTTCTCCTCGCATGGTGCTTTTCTTGATTCTGAATGTAGCGGATCACTGTGGTCAACTGGGAATGAGAGTGTGAAAATGCCCCGAATCCATCCACACCGGTTGATGAACCCCGATGATCCAGCTTTAATATCCCGCACCAAACCAGAGAGGGCAATGTCAGGTTTCTGACCAATCAGCATATGAAAATGGTCCGGCCGGTTGTTGATGGAAATGAGTTTCTGCTTTTGAGCGGTGACGATCCCCGTGATGTACTTCTACAACTCGTCGTTATGCCTGGGGTGGATCAAATTCTGACGTCCTTGGACCGCAAACACCAAGTGGATGTAAATCTGGGTATAGGTATTGGCCATAGGGAAATAGCTCCTGTCGGGGTTGGTGCAGGTAGGTTGGCTTCCCGGTATACAAGCATTCACTGAGGGAATCTAACTATGACAGAACAGCATGTGCAACGCCTGGCTTCTTGAGTACTCATCGGCACGCGATATTAGATGTCACCCCTACGGGGTTCAAGCCCGAAAGGGGGGGAATGATCCAGGCTACAGATCTGCCGCCCCGCTGAGGCTGGATTAGAAGATCTCCAGCGCTTCCGATGCTTTATCCAGCGACGGGAGGTTTTTGACCGGGGTTACAGAAGAAATTTATTAGAGACCCAGACGCAGAAGAGCAGGGGGTCGGAATAAGAAATTCTTCCACCGTTCGCGATAACATTTGAAGGTCGCATGCCCCCAACTCCGTAGGAGTGCCATCTCTATAGCACGACGCTCCGGACACCGTTCCAAAATGAACCCCGTCAGGGGTGACATCTGAGTTGCCGAAATCAAATCGTCCGTACAATACCGTGCGGCGCGCGGCCCGAACAATAGCCCGCCCAGATGCCACCCCTACGGGGTTCACCCACAATGCGGCGGGAGGAGGATTCGCGCTGCTATAAAGATGCCACTCCTGACGGAGTTGGGGGTTGCGCGCCTCGGGGTACAGCAGATCCCATCGAGCTCTCGACTTCCAACCGAGGTTCTCAGCGGCCGAAATATTAGCTTCAATGATTCCAAATCGTTTCAACGATGAGGATCACTTCGGCACAATCTGCAATTTGGTGTCGGCAGAGACCATGACCTTGCCGCTCTCGGGGTCGAGCAGGTACGGAACACCGGAGGGATCGAGCGGGATTCCACGAAGATAGCGATGGGTGGCCAGTTCAATAAAGCTGCGGGGCCATCGGCCGCTATCCTCGCGAAATTTCGCGGTGACTTTTTCAAGCGCCTCGATCTGATCCTCCGCCTGCATTTCCGCCAGATGGGCGAGCGCGTTTTCCTTGGCCCGCTTATTCTCCGATGATTCGTAAATCTGCCTCCAGAGAAACTTCGAAGAAGCACGTTCCCCACCCTTCGACAAGGAAAAGGCCGCCATGGTCCGAAGCCATGGCTTGGCCTGGGGGAGTTTCGATCCACGCAGGAAGATACCCGCTGCCTGCTTGTAATCCTTCAAGTACCAGTAGTAAACGAACCCCAGCCTGAGGTACAGCTCGGGATCATCCGGATTCGCTGCAATGCCTTTCTCAAGAAGTCCGATGGCCCTCTGCGGGTCGTTCGCGCCGATCGGAGGCGGCTCGCTCAAGAAGACCGCCCCAAACTCATAAACCGGAATTATGGCGGGATCGAGCGTGGTGGTGATGTCAAGCATCGGATAGAGCAGATCAAACTTCCGGGAGGGGTCTCGCATTCGGCCGCCGGCGAAATATTGAATGGCCCGAATCCAATAAATGTCCGCCACCAGACTCTCGAATCCCAGGGAGAGCTTCTTGACGACGGAGCCCGAAGGGAGAAACAGCATCTCTTCGGTCTGATGATATTCGCCCACGACCCCGTTGATGCGCCGCTGCAAAAAGTAAATGGCCGTAAATCCAAAGAGGAAGAAGACGAGAAAAAGGGTAATGGATCGTCGAAGCATGGAATAAGATCAAATTCCAAATCCCAAGCACCAAAGTCCAAATAAAACCCAAATTCCAAATCCCAAATTCTCAAACAAAAACAAATCGATTATTTGGGCGGACTAGAAGGCCGATTTGCGTCTTTGGAATTTGATCATTGGAATTTATTTGGACTTTGGTGCTTGGGATTTGGAATTTCCTTTCTACTACTTCAAGTTCCTCTGATTGAATATCACCGCTGCTGCCGACAGCAAAACAGCCAGATAGACGATTGAATAAGCCACATCATAAAGGACCAGTGCTCCCGCGATGGGCTGGCCGTGCGACACTCCCGCGATCACATTGAAGTTGCCAAAGTTGGGAAGCAGGTAATACAAGCCCGAGGTAATGATCCGTATCCCCGTATTGCCCGCTTCCACCCCGAAATGTCTGATGTCGGCATTGAACTGGCCGATGAAATAGAGCGCCAGCGTGAACATGGCCGAAAGCGTCGGGGTCGAAAACGAGGAAAACACAATTGCGATTCCCGTGATCAGCAGCAGTTGCAGAAAGATCAGAAACACCGCCACAAACAGACTGCCGTGAATTTCGGTCATTTGACCCCGGGAGTAGGCTCGCCCCTTCACGTACGCGAGCACCAGCACCAATCCCACCGCCATAATCACCAGGTTGACAAAGAGCGTGAAGGCGAGTCCGAAAAACTTCCCCAGGATAAACTCGGTGCGCCGGACCGGCTTGGCCAGGATCGAATAAAGCGTCCTCTTGTCGATCTCTTTGTGGACCAGATTGATACCGATGAAGACCGCGATCACCGCGCCGATCAACGACATCGAGCTCAATCCCACATCCACTGTCACCTTGGTCTCAATATTGATGGAAATCATGCCCAGAATCACCGAGCTCCCGATCATCAACAAAGCGAACAGGACGAGGCTGTAAAGGATCTTGTCCCGGATGGCCTCCTTGAAGGTGTTTTCAGCAATGGCGAGAATCTTGTTCATGGCTCTTTGGTCCGGGTCTCGGGGCTGAACAGCTTGACGAAATAATCTTCAAACGACTCCTTGAGCGGGTGAACGTGGATCACCTCGCCGCCGTTGGCCCGCACCACCTCCAGGGCGTGGAACAATGCCGCCTGGTCCGGAAGGGTCGCGCGAAGCATGTTCCCTGCGACGTTTTGATCCGTGGCAATCGATCGGAGCGCGCTTTGCAATGCGTCGGTGAAATGGCTCACTACCAGTTCAATGGCGGACGAGTCGCCCACCAACAGTTCCGTCAAACTTCCGCACCCCCGCATCTTCCCTTTGTAAATGATGGCCACGCGGTCGCACAGGGTCTCCACATCCGGCAGGATGTGCGTCGAAAAGAAGACGGTCTTCCCCTCACGCTTCAAACTCAAAATCAGGTCGCGAATCTCACGACGGCCGATCGGGTCCAGTCCCGACATGGGCTCATCTAGAAAGATGACTTGAGGATCATTGATGAGGCTCTGGGCAATGCCCACCCGCTGCAACATTCCCTTAGAAAACTTACGCAACTGCAGCCGGCGGGCGTCCTTGAGATCCACCACCCGGAGGAGTTCGTCGATCTTTGACTTCACGACGGTGGACTTGATGCCGAAGAGGCGGGCCGAGTAAGCCAAAAATTCTTCAGCCGTCAGATAATCATAAAAATACGGATTTTCCGGGAGGTAACCGATGTGAGCGTGCATGGCCACATCGTCAAAAGATTTTCCCAGGATCTCCGCATGTCCCGAGGTCGGATAAATCAGCCGCATCAAAAGCTTGAGGGTCGTCGTCTTCCCTGCCCCATTGGGGCCGAGGAATCCGAAGATCTCGCCCTCGTTCACCGTCAACGAGAGTCGGTCCAGCGCACGCACCGTGCGTTTGCGCCAGAAACCGACGATGTAGTCTTTGGTCAGTTCTTCAATCTTGATGGCGAACATAGAGTCGGTGTGGTTGGCCTACCCTTTTAGTGGGCCAAGCAAACCACAAAGTACGCGAAGAGCGCAAGAAGAATCATACCATGATACCCAGAGAGGGTTTCGTGCGACCTCTGCGCCTCTTGCGGTTCAATGGAAAGTTAGGGACAGACACCTTCTCTTAAGAAACTTTGCAGGCAATGATACCAAAACTTGTGTCTGTCCCTCTTCCTCTGTTGCTTCCGGTTAGGGACAGACACCCGGATTACAGAAACTTTCAAAAAGGTCGAGCGAATAGGTGTCTGTCCCGAATGGCACTAAGTTAAGGGTTTTTTCGGTACTGATTGCGGTGACGGATTTCTTTATACAGTTTTCGGGGTGCGGTTAACAGCGGAAAGTTCTTGGGGCGGCGTTTGCGGGCGCGAGGCTCAACCCGATAGG